>JAAYSB010000015.1 GCA_012518475.1 Intrasporangiaceae bacterium
AGCCGTCGTCCCGTGACCGCGTCGGTGGTGCGGATGTCCTTGGCCTGGAACAGGTCGTGCAGCGTGAGGTGGCGCGGGAGCAGCGGCTGGTTCGGCAGGGTGGTCATGTCGCCGACCACCCACTCCCGGGCTCCGCTGATCGTCGAGGGGATGTAGCGGTGGTAGAGCAGCGAGGAGTCCGAGGAGAAGCCCTCCTCCCCCATGAGCTCCTCGTAGTAGAGGTCGCCCTGCAGCGGGGCCCGGTCGGCGGCCGGCACCCGGTGCTGCGTGTGTCGCTTGGGCGGGATGCTGCCCATCGCCTGGTAGTGCGCCACGGTCCACGTCCTTGTGGGAGTCGGTATGCGGGGGATACTTCAGCCTATCGGAGGCGGCGACCGGATCCACCGACCCAGTCTCCGGTCCGGGGCAGTATCATCCAGGTCATGGTCCTACAGGCGGTGGGGTTGGCGCACAGCTTCGGTGAGCGGCGCGCACTGGCCGGCCTGGACCTGACGATCCAGCCGGGCGTGCTCACCGGGCTGCTCGGACCCAACGGGGCAGGCAAGACCACCCTCATGCGCGCCATGCTCGGCGTGATCCAGCCTGACGCGGGCCACATCCTTCTCGACGGCCGCCCGGTCACGTTCGCCGACCGGCAACGCTGGGGGTACATGCCCCAGGAGCGCGGCCTCTACCCGCGGATGCCCGCCGCCGAGCAGCTCGCCTACATGGCCCGGCTGCACGGCCTGGACCGCAGGAGCGCCCAGCGCCGGGCCCGCGCCCTTCTCGACGAGCTCGGCCTGGCCGACCGGTGGTCGGAGCGGACCGAGAAGCTCTCCGGGGGTATGCAGCAGCGCCTGCAGCTCGGGGCGGCGCTCGTCCACGACCCGGATGTCATCGTCCTCGACGAGCCGTTCGCCGGTCTCGACCCGGTCGCCGTCGCGGAGCTGTCGGTGGCGCTGCGGGAGCGGGTCGGGGCCGGTCGGACCGTGGTCTTCTCCAGCCACCAGCTCGACCTCGTGCAGGACCTCTGCGAGGACATCGTGATGATCGACCACGGCCGCACCGTTCTGGCCGGGAGAGTGGACCGGCTGCGTTCGTCCACCGGGCGGCGGCACCTCCGCCTCGGGGTGGCGCCGGGCGCCCCGCGGGACTGGCTGACTGCCTTCCCCGAGGTGCACGTCGTCGACGACCAGGTCGACGCCCTGCGACTGGACCTGCCGGCCGAGGTCGATCCCCTCGCAGTGCTCGACGCGGCCCGGGCCGCCGGGCCGGTCACGGACTTCGGCCTCGACCTGCCGACGCTGTCCCAGCTCTTCCTCGGCGCGTTGGGACAGGACTCATCCGACGCTTCGGGCGCGCCCGACGGCGGCCTGGACGGATCCGCGGCATGAACACCACGCACTGGTCGGGGGTGCGGCTGGTGGCCGGCCGCACGATCACCGAAGGCCTCGCCTCGAGGTCGTGGCGGATCATGACCGCGCTCATGCTGCTGGCCGGCCTGGCCGTCGTAGTCGTGCCGCGGCTGGTCGGCGACGACGCCACCAGCTACACCCTGGCCAGGGTCGGGGATGCCCCCGACGCCCTGCTCAGCCAGCTGCAGGCGACGGCCACCGCGGGAGAGTTCGAGCTCACCGTCGTCGCGGTCCCCGACGTCGAGGCGGCCAGGGCGGCGGTCCGCGACGGGGACGCCGACGCGGCGCTCACCGATGAGGGACCCTCCGGTCGGCTCTACGTGGCCGCCCAACAGGTCGGGACCTTCCCCGTGCTGGTCTCCCAGGCGGTCGTGTCGCTCACCCTGACCGAGCGGCTCGTCGCAGCCGGGCTCTCCCCGGACGAGGTCGAGGCGATCCGCGCCACCCCGCCACCGGAGCAGGTCCCGGTCGGGAGGGTCGCCGACGAGGGCCGGGCCGGGGTCGGCTTCGCGGTCGGCATCGTCCTCTATCTGGCCCTGATCCTCGCCGGCACGACGGTCGCCAGCGCGGTCGCCACGGAGAAGAGCACCCGGATCTCAGAGGTGCTGCTCGCGGTGCTGCGGCCCAGGCAGCTCCTCGTCGGTACGGTCCTCGGCGTCGGGGCCCTCGCGCTCGGCCAGATCGCGGCGCTCGTGGTCCCCGCGATGGTCGGGGTGGTGACCAGCGACGCGCTGGACCTGCCTGCGGCCGCGGCCACCGACGTCCTGCTCGGAGTCGTGTGGTTCGCCGCCGGTCTGCTGCTCTACGCCTTCGTCTTCGCCGCGCTGGGTGCGCTCGTGGACAAACCGACCGATGTGGGGTCGGCCACCCTGCCGGCCAACGCGGTGCTCATCGGGTCCTACCTGCTGGCGGTGACCGTGACGGTGGCCAACCCGAACTCGTGGGCGTCGGTCGCCGCGTCGCTGTTCCCTCTCAGCGCGCCTCTCGTCATGCCAGTTCGTTGGGCGTCCGGCCTGGTGCCCGGGTGGCAGCTCGCCCTCGCACTCGTGCTCACTGTCGCCGCCTCGGTGTGGCTCGCCCGGTTCGCCGCACAGATCTACGCCCGCGGACTGGCCCGGTCGGGCCGACGGGTGAGCCTGCGCGAGGTGCTCCCGGGGTGGACCGACAGGTCGTGAGCAGCAGCGTGCCACATCACCCACAGAAGGGTGCAGTCGCTCACTGGGCGAGGAGGGTGCCCGCCGCCTGACGCGCCGCTCCCAGAGCGACGTACTCGGCCGGTGCAGGCACCTCGACCGGCACGCCGAGGATGGACGGGGCGACCTCGCGCACCGCCTCCGACTGCGCCCCGCCGCCGACGAGAAGGGCACGACGGATCGGCACCCCGAGCTCGCGCAGGGCGTCGAGCCCGGCCGCCAGGCCCGCGAGCATGCCCTCCACAGCGGCCCGAGCGAGGTTCTCGCGGGTCGTCGAGGCGAGTGTCATCCCGAGCAGCTCGGCGGTGGCGTCAGGCAGGTTAGGGGTGCGCTCCCCCTCGAAGTAGGGCACCAGCCGCAGCCCCTGCGCGCCGGGAGGGCTCGCGAGAGCGAGGCGACTGAGCTCGTCGTGATCCACTCCGAGCAGCCGCGCGGTGACGTCGAGCACCCGGGCTGCGTTGAGGGTGCACACCAGGGGCAGGAAGTGCCCGTCCGCCGAGGCGAAGCCGGCGACGGTGCCGGTGGGGTCGACGACGGGGCGGTCACTCACGGCGAAGACCGTGCCGCTCGTGCCGATCGACACGACGACATCGCCCAGCCCCGCGCCGACCCCGAGACCGGCCGCGGCGTTGTCGCCGGCGCCGGGGCCCACGCGGCGACCGGCGGCGTCGGTGACGAACTCGTCGGCTGAGAGGATCCGTGGCAGGACCACGTCGTGCCCGAGGGCCGCGACCAGCAGCTCCCGGTCGTACTCCCCGGTTTCGGGAGACCAGTACCCCGTGCCCGATGCGTCGGAGCGGTCGGTGGTGAGCTCATCGAGCACCGGTCCGCGCCGGCTGCCGAGCGGGCCGAAGCCTCGCAGCCGCCAGGTCAGCCAGTCGTGAGGAAGGGCGACGGCCGCGACCCGCGTCGCATGTGCCGGCTCCTCCTGCCGCAGCCATCGCAGCTTGGTGACGGTGAACGACGCCACCGGCACGCTTCCTGTGCGCGCGGCGAGAATGTCGGCGCCGAGCTCCTCGACCAAGGCGTCGGCGGCACCTGCCGAGCGGGTGTCGTTCCACAACAGCGCATCACGCACCACCTGGCCCTCGGAGTCGAGCGCGACCATGCCGTGCTGCTGGGCGCCGATCGCCCACGCTGCGATGTCGTCCAACCCTCCGGCCTCGGCGATCGCCGCTTCCAGGGCGTCCCACCACGCCTGCGGGTCGACAGCGGTGCCATCGGGGTGCGCGGCCCGCCCCTCTCGGACCACCGACCCGCTGTCGGTGTCGACGACGACGACCTTGCAGGACTGGGTCGAGCTGTCGACCCCCATCACGAGTGGCATGGGCCTGACGTTCCTGTCAGCGCGCGCCCATGAGGTGCTCGGTCGCCAGCTGCTGGAGCCGGACGAACCCGAACCCCTTCCCGCCGAAGTAGGACGAGGCGTCGAAGTTCTCGAACGCGGAGGCGTCGGCCAGCAGATCGTCGTAGGACTCGCCGTCGCCGAGGGTCGGCACAGCGAGCTCGGGGACCCGCGCGGCAGCGAGCGCCTCCTGCACCTCGGGGTCCGCGCGGAAGGCCGCGGCGCGTTCCTTGAGCAGCAGGTACGTCCGCATGTTCGCAGCGGCGGAGTCCCACACGCCCGTCTCGTCCTCGGTGCGGCTGGGCTTGTAGTCGAAGTGACGGGGACCCTCGTATGCGGGTCCGCCGCTCGGCCCGCCGTTCTCCAGCAGGTCCACGAGGGCGAATGCGTTGTGCAGGTCGCCGTGGCCGAAGACGAGGTCCTGGTCGTACTTGATGCCGCGCTGGCCGTTGAGGTCGATGTGGAACAGCTTGCCGTGGTACAGCGCCTGGGCGATCCCGGCGGCGAAGTTGAGCCCCGCCATCTGCTCGTGACCGACCTCGGGGTTGAGACCCACGAGCTCGGGGTGCTCGAGCGACTCGATGAAGGCGAGGGCGTGACCGACGGTGGGCAACAGGATGTCGCCGCGTGGCTCGTTCGGCTTGGGCTCGATCGCGAACCGGATGCTGTAGCCCTTGTCGATGACGTACTGGCCCATCAGGTTGACGGCCTCACGGTAGCGCTCCAGTGCGGTGCGCACGTCCTTGGCGGCGTCATACTCGGCTCCCTCGCGACCGCCCCACATCACGAAGGTCTCGGCACCCAGCTCGACACCGAGCTCGAGCTGGCGCAGCGCCTTGCGCAGCGCGAACCGCCGCACATCCCGGTCGTTGGAGGTGAACCCGCCGTCCTTGAACACAGGGGCCGAGAACAGGTTGGTGGTGACCATCGGGATCTTCAGCCCCGTGGCTGCCAGGGCACCCTTGAGGCGGTCGATCTGCGACTGGCGCTCGCTGTCCTTGGAGCCGAACGGGAAGAGGTCGTCGTCGTGGAAGGTCAGGCCGTAGGCGCCGAGCTCGGCCAGCTTCTCGACCGCATGGACGACGTCGAGCTGGGGGCGGGTGGGGCCGCCGAAGGGGTCGGTCCCGTTGTAGCCGATGGTCCACAGACCGAAGGTGAACTTGTCAGATGGCTGAGGGGTCCGCATGGCGACTTCCTTGACGACCGGAAACAATTGTTGTGTGTCACAACCTATCGGATGGCGTTCGTCGGTGTCCAGAGGCCCACGGTCGAAAGTTGTCGTGCGACGTCGCGAAACTATGCGAGGATACCCACGGTGCTGCCGTCGCTGCCACCACTGCCGTGGCCGCCCCCTCGGCAGTCCGACCCGTCCACTCCCAGGAGGTTCTCACGTGGCAGCCAGACCGGGGGTCACCCTCGCCGAGATCGCGGCCGAGGCGGGGGTCTCCATCTCGACGATGTCGAAGGTGCTCAACGGTCGCGCCGACGTCGCGGCCTCGACGCGGGCTCGGCTCGAGGAGCATCTGAACCGACACGGCTACACCCGGCGCGGCGCGGCCCAGCGGGCGGAGACCATCGAGCTCGTCTTCCACGAGCTCGAGGCGACCTGGTCGATGGAGGTCATCGAGGGGGTCGAGGATGTGGCCCAGCAGGCCGGCCTCTCGGTCGTGCTCACGGTGAGCGGTGACCGGCACTCCCCCGCCGCTGACTGGATCGACGGCGTCCTGCGGCGTCGTCCACTCGGGGTGGTGCTCGTCTTCTCGGACCTGGCGACTGCGCACCGCGCGAAGCTGCGCTCTCGCGGGGTGCCGTTCGCGATCGTCGACCCGGCGGGTGATCCCGCCCCGGACGTGCCCTCGGTGGGCTCGGCCAACTGGTCGGGGGGTCTCGCTGCGACCCGGCACCTCATCGAGCTCGGCCACCGCCGCATCGCGGCGATCACGGGCCCCGAGGACATGATGTGCTCGCTCGCCCGCGTCGACGGGTACCGGTCGGCGATGAACGCGGCCAGCCTGCCCATCGACCCGGACTGGATCCGGTTCGGTGACTTCCATCCGACCGGCGGGGAGTCGCACGCCCGCGAGCTGTTGACGGGTCCGGAGCGGCCCACGGCCATCTTCGCGGGCAGTGACCTGCAGGCGCTCGGGGTGATCGCAGCCGCCACAGCCCACGGACTCAGCGTGCCGCGTGACCTCTCGGTCGTCGGCTACGACGACATCGCGCTGGCCCGGTGGCTGAGCCCGCAGCTGACCACAGTGCATCAGCCTCTGCGCCGCATGGGCGAGGAGGCGGCGCGCCTCATCATCCGCCTGGCCGCCGGCGAGAGCGTCGACACCCTGCGCATGGACCTGGCCACCCACCTCGTGGTCCGTGGCAGCACAGCGCCGCCGGCCTGACCCCGGCAGGGTCACGGGTCCGGCGTCACCGTGACCTCTGCGTGGAGGGCGCGCGTGTGGTCCACGATCCGCGCATCGCCCACCAGCCGGACCGGCACCTCGCTGGCGATGTCGGCGCTCGAGCGCCCGAGACCGAGCACCAGATCGCCCGGCTCGACGAGGCGTCGGCCATCCCGGCCGGTGAAGCTCGCGAGGTCCGCGGGCACGCGGAACGAGACGTCCGCGCTCGCACCGATGGCGACGTCAACTCGGGCATACGCGATGAGGCGCTGCACGGGCTGCACGATCGTGGCGACCGGGTCGTGCAGGTACAGCTGCACGACCTCCGTCCCCGCCCGGTCGCCCTCGTTGTGGATGCGCACCGATACGGTGACCGCCCCGTCCGTCGGGATCTCGGGAGCGTCAGCGGCGGCGTCGGTCCACGCGAACGAGGTGTACCCGAGCCCGTGCCCGAACGGGAAGGCCGGTGTCGGGTCGACCTCCGAGACCCCGGTGCGCCGCGCCAGCGGCGCTGCGAGGTACGTCGAGGGCTGCGCCCCCGGGTCCGACGGCACGCTCACCGGCAGCCGGCCACTGGGATTGACCCGTCCCGAGAGGACACCGGCCAGTGCGGGCATGCCCTCCTCGCCGACGAAGAACGCCTCGAGAATCGCCGACGCGGTCGAGACGGCGCCGCCCAACGCATACGGACGTCCGGCGAGCAGCGTCGCGACGGTCGGGACGCCGGTCGCGATGACCGCGTCGAGCAGCTCCTGCTGGGCGCCGGGGAGGGTCAGGTCGGCGGCGTCACAACCCTCGCCGCTCGTGCCTCGACCGAACAGTGCCGCTCGATCACCGAGCGCGACGATCGCGATGTCGGCCGCGCGGACCGCGGCGAGGGCGGCGTCGAAGTCACGCTCGCCACCGGCGATGCTCGTGCCCATCGCATACGTGACCTCGGCATCCGGGAACTCCGCGCGCAGCGACTCCAGCAGTGTGGGCAGGGCGATGCCGTCGTCGACGTCGGGGTGGTGCACACCGACATGCAGGGGGAAGGAGTAGGCACCGAGCGTCGCATACCGGTCATCGCCTGTCGGCCCGACGAGCGCGATCCGCCGCGGTGCTCGCAAGGGGAGCGTCCCGTCGTTGCTGAGCAGCACGATCGCTCTCTCCGCGAGCTCCCTTGCGAGAGCGCGGTTCTCGGCAGGATCGAGATCGACCGAGCCACGCACCTCGTCGGCAGTGGCATCGTCGCGGCCGGCGAGCACTGCAGGCACATACCCGGCCTCGCCGTCCAGCAGACCCAGGTCGATCTTCTGGGTGAGCACCCGCCGCAGGGCGCGGTCGATGAGCTCCTCGGGCACCGTGCCGTCGCGTACGGCCGCGATCAGGGCGGCGCCGAACGTCTTGCGCCCAGGCAGCTCGACATCGATCCCGGCCCGCAGCGCCTGGTGCGCCGCATCGGTCCAGTCGGCTGCGACGCCGTGCAGCGTCAGCAGGAAGCCGATACTGAAGTAGTCCGCGGCCACCGTCCCCTCGAACCCCCATGTGTCACGCAGCAGACCGGTGAGGAGACTCTCGTCGGCGGCCACAGGCACGCCGTCGATGTCGGTGTAGGAGTTCATCACGCTGCGAACGCCGCTCTCGCGGATCGCCATCTCGAAGGGCGGCAGGATGACGTCCGCCAGCTCTCGCGGACCCATCGAGACGGGGGCGAGGTTGCGTCCCGCCTTCGAGGCGGAGTAGCCGGCGAAGTGCTTGAGGGTGGCGATGATCCCTGCCGACTCCAGACCTCTGATGTAGGCCGTGGCGATCGTGCCGACGAGGTAGGGGTCCTCGCCGATCGTCTCCTCGACCCGGCCCCACCGGGCGTCACGAACGACGTCGAGCACCGGAGCCAGTCCCTGGTGGATGCCCATCCTGCGCAGGTCCGCACCGATCCGCTCCGCCATGCGCTGCACCAGCCCAGGTGAGAACGACGCTCCCCAGGACAACGGCACGGGGTATGCGGTGGCTCCCCAGGCGCCGAAGCCTGCCAGGCACTCCTCGTGGGCCAGGGCGGGGATCCCGAAGCGCGACTCCGCAACGATCCGGCGCTGCGAGCGCAGCAGCGACACGGCGCCCGCGGCCGGGTCGACCGGGACCGTGCCGTAGGGCCGGGTCAGCTGACCCAGCCCGAGCGGCGCGACCTCGGCGAGCTCGATGTCTTCGATCATGTCGTTCTGGTTCGGTGCGACCTCGGCGCCATCGTTCGACGCCGCGATCCAGATCCCGTGCAGCTGCGCGACCTTCTCCTCCAGCGTCAGGGCGGCGACCAGCGCCTCCACCCGGTCGGCCACGGGAGCCTCGGCGTCTCGCCAGACCTCTGTCGTGACGCCTGTCATCCCTTCACCGCCCCGGTCAGGCCGCTGACGATGCGCTTCTCGGCGGCGAGGAAGAACACGAGCGCCGGAATCATCGCCAGCGAGGTGTAGGCGAGCACGGCACCGGTGTTCTGCGAGTACTGCGTGGAGAACTGGGTGACACCGAGCGGGAGTGGCCACCACTCCTGCGGCATCGAGCCGGTGCTGATGACGAGCAGTGGCAGGAGGTAGCCGTTCCACGAGGCGACGAACGCGAGGATCCCGACGGTGATGAGTCCAGGCTTGGACAAGGGCAGCAGGATCCGCCAGAAGAACTGCATCCGGGAGGCGCCGTCGATGATCGCGGCCTCCTCCATCTCCTCGGGGATGGCGCGCAGGAACGGCGTGAGGATGATGATGGTCGTCGGCAGGGCGAACGCGATACCGGGGATGATGACGCCCCAGTAGCTGCCGTGCAGGCCGATCGTCCGCAGCATCAGCGTCAGCGGAAGGGCGGCCACGGTGAGGGGGAACATCAGGCCGGCTGCGAAGAGCGTGTACAGCGCCTGCCTGCCGCGGAAGGTGTACCGGGCGATGACGTAGGCGGCCATCAGTCCGGCGACGACCACCCCCGTGGTCGTGCAGACGGCGAGGAAGACGCTGGCGAGGACGTTGCCCCAGAACCGGCGCGAGGTCAGCACGGCGACCCAGTTGTCGAGGATCCAGGGGTCGGGCAGTCCGGCCGGGTTGGCGTTGATGTCCGCCGTGGTGCGGAACCCGCCGATGAACACGTACAGCACGGGGCCGACGGCCAGTGCGGCAACGATGAGCGCCACCAGGTAGATGAACGGCCTGCTGACGTCGAGCCGCCGCGACTCCCCTGGCGGGGGCTGTGGCGGACTCTCGCGTCCAGTGGTTGCCGGCGCGGTGGAAAAGGACATCTCAGCGCACCCCTCTCGTGACCGATCCCGCGAGATCACGGCGCAGCGCCAGGCGTTGGTAGGCGAGCGCGATGACCAGCGAGATGACGAACAGAATGACGGCGATGGCGCTGCCGTAGCCGGGCTGACCGGCGAACTGGCCCTGCTGCACCATGTAGGTCGCCATCGTCTCCGTCGACATCTGGCGGAGAGTGGGGGCGACGGTCACCCAGACCATGTCGAACACCTGGAGGGAGCCGATGATCGACAGGAACGCCCAGATGCGGATCGTGGGGGCCAACAGGGGCAACGTGACGAAGCGCTGGGTCTGCCACCACGAGGCGCCGTCGATCGACGCCGCCTCGGCGAGCTCCTTGGGCACTCCTTGGAGCCCGGCGAGCATGAGCAGGATCGCGAAGCCGATGTACTTCCACGTGAGGATGAAGAAGATCGTGTACAGCGCGATGCTCGGGTCGGCGAGCCAGTTCTGCCGGAGGAACCCGAGGCCGAGTCCCTCGATCACAGCATTGACTCCGCCGTTCGGCTGGAGCAGGAGCTTCCAGGTGAGCCCGGCGATGACCTCGGCGAGCACATACGGCACGAAGATGAGCAGTCGGAGCACGCCGCGGCCGCGAATGCGGCGGTTGAGCAGGAGCGCGATGCCGATGGCGAGCGGCCCCTGGACGAGCAGCGATGCGAACAGGATGAAGAACGTGTTGGCGATGGCCTTGCGGAACTCCGGGGTGGAGAACGCTCGGGTGTAGTTGTCCACGCCGATGAAGCGCTCGGAGCCCAGCATGTCCCACCGGAACGCGGCAGGGAGGTTGAAGAAGCTGTACACCGCGGCGAGGACCACGGGAACGATGACGAACCCGATGAACAGGATGAGCGCCGGTGGGACGAAGACGACGATCTCGAGCCAGGTGCGGGTCCCGCCGTGGCGATGACGTATGCGTCGGATGGGGGCAGCGCCCGAGCCCGCGGTGTCCGCGGGCCCGGGCGCAGTCAGTGAAGCCATCGTGCTGAAGGGCGCTACAGCGTGGCCGCCGCGTCCTGCATCCTCTTCACGATGTCCTCTGGGGTGCCGTTGTCCGCGAAGACGTTGACGATGCCCTCGTTCATGGCGTTGCCGACGGTGGTGCCGTACTCGGTGTCCAGCCACAGCTGGACGAAGGAGGCCTGAGACAGGCCCTCGGCCACCGCCTTCAGGTTCTGGTCCTCGAGAGAGTCCTGTGCGGCGGCTACGGTCGGGATACCCGAGCCGCTCGCCGCGAACTCCTTCTGGACCTCTTCGCTCATGATGTACGCCAGCAGGTCGGCGCACTGCTTCGGGGCATCCGCCGCGCATCCGAAGCCGTCGCCGCCGCCGAGGGCGGCGTTCGGGTCACCTGCGGAGCCCTCGATGGCCGGGAACGGGAACCAGCCCAGGAACTCCGGCACCTCCTCGTCCGGGGTGAGGCCTCCGACCACGCCGGCGTTCCAGTGGCCCATCAGCTCCATGGCGGCCTGGCCGTTGGCGAGCATGCCTGCCGACGATCCGGCGCCGGTCTGGGCCGGGGTGCCGAGGAAGCCGTCCTGGAACGGTTCGGAGGCGATGAAGTCCACCAGCTCGGTGCCGGCGTCGACCCAGCACGGGTCAGTGAAGTCGAAGTCGGCCGCACCCGTGGTCAGGGTCTCTGGCGAGCACGAGTGCAGAGCGAACTGGTACCACCAGTGGGCGGCCGGCCACTTCTCACCAGCGCCGACCGCGATGGGCGCCACGTTGATGGCCTTGAGCTTGGTCACCGCGTCGTTGAGCTCGGCGAGCGTGCTCGGGGGCGTGGTGATGCCGGCCTGCTCGAAAAGGTCCTTGTTGTACCAGAAGCCCTCGATGCCGAACGTGAAGGGGATGCCGTAGGTCGCGCCGTCGACCTGCCACGGGTTCACCGTCGCGCCCACGGCGGCGATGGTGTCCGGAATCGCGTCGTCGAGCGCCATGAGGTAGCCATTGGCGACCTGGTCGCGGATCTCTCCACCGGGCCAGACCTGGAACAGGTCCGGGCCATCCCCGGAGGCCAGGGCGTTCGGGATGAGCGTGCGCTGCAGATCCTCGTTCTGGTAGCCGGTCTGCTCGACCGTGACTCCAGGGTTGTTCGCCTCGAAGTCCTTGGCGACCTTCTCCCACACGGCCGGCAACGGGCCGGAGGTGGCGTTGTGCCACCACGTGATCGTCACCTCTTCGGCCGCGGCGGTCTCGGTCCCCTCGCCCGTCTCCCCCGTGCCGGGCGAGGCCGTGTCAGCGCTCTCACCGCCACACGCGGCCAGAGCACCGAGAGTCAGGCCCGCGGCTGCGACACCGGCGACCACTCGCTGGATGCTGCGTCTGTTCATCATTGAACACCTCTCGAAAGTTTCGACGTCAGTGTCGAAAGGATGGTGTTCTCACCATAGGGAACCGGGGATTGGTGGTCAAGACCAACAAATAGGGTTTCGGGTCACGTTTCGATCTCCTACAGTTGCCCTCATGAGCGCTGACAGCGGCACCGTCGAAGGCGTGCGTCAGCGCAACCTCAGCCGGCTGCTGCGACTTGTGCATCGCAGCGGCCCGCTCTCCCGAGCGAGCCTCACCGAGGCCACCGGGCTGAACCGCTCGACCATCGCGGGGCTGGTCATGGAGCTGGTCACCGCCGGACTGGTCGAGGAGCGCGCTCCGGAGTCATCGCGCCGGGTCGGTCGGCCCTCTCCCATCGTCGCGGCCCATCCGGCCGTGGTGGCGATCGCCGCCAATCCGGAGGTGGATGCGATCGAGATCGCCGCTGTCGGACTCGACCAGCGCCTCCATGCCCGGGTCCGGCTGCCCCAGTCCTCGGTGATCACTCCACTGCGGACCGCCGAGCTCATCGCGGAGCAGATCACCCGTTGGCGCAGCGCTGAGCTCGCGACGGCGGATATCGTCGGCATCGGGCTCGCCGTGCCCGGGCTCGTCCGTGCGGTCGACGGGCTGGTGCGCGAGGCGCCGCACCTGGGGTGGATCGACGAGCCGGTTCGCGATCTCGTCGCGCAGGCCACCGGCATGGTCACGTCGGTCGGCAACGACGCGTCGCTCGGCGCGCTCGCCGAGCACCTGTACGGTGCGGCCGTCGGCATCGACGACGTCGTCTATCTCAACGGCGGCGCCAGTGGCATCGGTGGCGGGCTCATCGTCCATGGGACGCCGGTGGGCGGGGTCGGCGGGTATGCCGGCGAGTTCGGCCAGAACCGGCCCGGCATCGCCGCCTCCGCCGACCAGCGAGCGCCCGACGGGGTGCTCGAGGACGAGGTGAGCCGCGGCCGGCTGCTGGAGGCGGTGGGTCTGGGTCAGGCTGACGACGCCGAGCTGGCCGAGGCTCTGGATCGGGCGACCGCCACCGCAGCCCGTGATGAGGTGGAGCGACAGCGACGGATCCTCGCCACCGCGCTCTCGAACGCGGTCAACGTGCTCAACCCGGCGGTGGTCGTGCTGGGCGGGTTCCTGGCGATCCTCGCCGAGCGTGACCTGCCCGGCCTCGAGGCCGCCGTACGAGCCCAGTCCATGCCCGCCTGCGGCGAGGACCTGCGCATCGTCCCGGCAGCCCTCGCCGAGGACCGTCTGCTCATCGGGGCTGCCGAAGTGGTGTTCACCGACCTCATCACCAACCGCCTCACGGATCGACTGAGCAGCGGCCTCGTCCTGCAAGGCTGACATGACCACTCCCCTCTCCGGCACCCAGTACCTCCTCGCCTCTGGGGACTACGAGGCCCACATCGCCTCGGTCGGTGCGAGCCTGCGGCGCCTGACGTATGCCGGGCGCGACCTGGTCGTGCCGTTCGATGCCGATGAGGTGCGCCCCGCATACCGTGGCGTGATCCTGGCGCCATGGCCGAACCGGATCGTCGACGGGCGCTATACCTTCGCCGGCGTCGAGCGGCAGGCCGCGCTCACCGAGCCGGAGCGTGGCCATGCGCTGCACGGTCTGGCGGCCTGGCTCGACTTCACCGCGGTTGACTCCGCATCGGGTCGGCTGACCCTGGGCGCGACGATCGAGCCGCAGCAGGGCTATCCGTGGCGCCTGCGGGTGGAGGTGACGTTCGCTCTCGGCGCGGACGGGCTGCGCCAGAGTGTCCGGGCGAGGAACCTCAGCCCGCAGGTGGCGCCGTTCGGCACCGGGCCGCACCCCTATCTCGTGGCCGGTCCGGCGCCGCTCGACGACTGGACCCTGACCCTGCCGGCCGACCGCGTCCTCGAGGTGACCCCCGATCGGCTCGCGCCACTCGGGCTCCGGCCTGTCGAGATCGACCCCGACCGGTTCGACTTCCGTTCGCCGCGGCGCCTCGGTGGCGTGGAGATCGACCACGCGTTCACGGGTCTACGCCGAGACGCCGACGGGATGGCCGCTGTTCGGGTCGTGGACCCGGCCGGCACCGGTGTCGAGGTGAGCTGGGACCGCGGCTGTCCGTGGGTGCAGGTTCACACTGCTGACCTGCCCGGCGGGGCGAGCCAGCCAGGTCACCGCGCTGGCCTCGCGGTCGAGCCCATGACGTGCGCGCCAGATGCCTTCAACGCGGATCGGTACGACTACGACACCGGCCTCGCCAGGATCGAGCCAGGACAGACGTTCACTGCGACCTGGCGCATCGCCGGCCTCTGAGGCTGCCGTACCCGCCTGCGCTCGGTGTACTGACCACGTAGGTGGTTCGACTCAGCGTTCGTGTCCGGTGTGACGACTCGGTCGAGCAACACTGGTGCGGTCCTCGTGACACCTGTAGGAGGACGCACGATGAGTACGAACGAGACCTCGGTGCCGAGGAAAAGTCGACCGAAGAAGATCCTCGCTGCGTCGGCGAGCTATGAGATCCGCCGTCTGCGCCGTGATGAGGCCACCGTCACGCGCCCGGCGTCACGAACCTGGGTCGGCATCCCCCGGCCCGGTGTCGTCGCCGCGCTCGTCGCGGCTCCCTAGACTGAGGCCCATGACCTGGCTCGACCTGCCCGACGACCACCTCTTCGGCATCGACAACCTGCCCTACGGCGTGTTCTCGACCGAGGCCGGCTCGACCCGGGTGGGGGTGCGCATCGGCGAGCAGGTTCTCGACCTGCCGGCCGCCGCCGTCGCCGCCGGGATGGAGTCCGGGGCGGTCTGGCAGGCCGGCTCACTCAACCCGTTCCTCGCCCACGGTGCCGAGGCGTGGCGCTCGGCCCGCGAGTGGATCACCGAGATCCTCACCAACGACTGCTACCGCGACGTCGTCGAGCCGCATCTGCTCGACCTCGCCGAGGTGACGATGCATCTGCCCATCGCCGTGGGGGACTACGTCGACTTCTACGCGAGCGAGCACCATGCGACCAACGTCGGCCGCATCTTCCGGCCGGACTCGGAGCCGCTCACCCCGAACTGGAAGCACCTGCCGATCGGCTCTCACGGGCGCTCCGGCACAGTCGTGGTCAGCGGCACCGACATCGTCCGTCCGAGCGGCCAGCGCAAGCCCCCGACCGCCGACGCCCCGACCTTCGGGCCGTCGGGCAGGCTCGACATCGAGGCCGAGCTCGGCTTCATCGTCGGCGGCGGCACCGAGCTCGGTGAGCCCGTGTCCATCGCGGACACCCATGATCACCTGTTCGGTGTCGTCATCCTCAACGACTGGTCCGCCCGCGACCTGCAGGCGTGGGAGTACGTCCCCCTCGGCCCGTTCCTCGGCAAGTCGTTCGCCACGTCCATCTCCCCGTGGGTCGTGACGATGGATGCCCTCCGGGCAGCACGAATCCCGTTGCCCGGTCAGGATCCTCAGCCGCTCGACTACCTCCGCGGCGACGACCCGAGCGATGTCTACGGCCTCGATATCGCCTACGAGGTCGAGTGGAACGGCACCGTCGTCTCCCACCCCAGCTATCGCGACATGTACTGGTCCCCCACGCAGATGCTCACCCACATGACCGTCAACGGCGCGACCGTCCGCAGCGGCGACCTCTTCGGTTCCGGCACGATCTCCGGCCCCGAGAAGGGCAGCCGCGGCTGCTTCCTGGAGCTCACCTGGAGCGGGCAGGAGCCCGTCACCCTCGACGACGGCTCGGAGCGCACCTTCCTCGAGGACGGTGACACCGTCGTCCTGCGTGCCACCGCGGTCGGGCCGGACGGGTCGCGCATCGGACTCGGCGAGTGCGCCGGCACCATCGCGCCGGCGCGTCATCGGGGCAGGCATGACACGACCACAACCACGGTCCACTCAATACACTGACCGGTATGCGCCGCGACAGGGACCCCGGAACATTCCCGGCTCTGTGGTCGGGTCTGTTCGACGACGCCGCCGTCTATCCACCGGCCTATGTGCCGCTGCACGACGCGGTTGCGGCCTACCGGGCCCACCGCCAGGCGTGGTACGCCCCGCTCGTCGGCCCACTCCTCGTCCCGCCGAGCCGGTGCGTCGAGCTCTTCCGGCTCGCCGACCCCGACGACGCGCCGCTGCGTGTCGGCCTGACGATCCGCCCCGGCATCCATCCCGAGCTGCTCGGCATGGCGGCCGCCGGACTCGCCGCGACGAAGCGGATCGGGGTCTCGATCGTCGAGCTCGGCTGGCACCCGGAGTGGCGCGAGGTCGGACTCGACGTCGCCGCCGTCCCCACGGCCCTCGAGGTCCCGCGCGGACCTGCCCAGTCCACCGCCCTCGCGGACATCCGTCGAGCCCGGGATGAAGGCGCCCGGGTCGGCGCGAAGTTCCGCACGGGCACGACCCCGAACTGGGCATGGCCGGACGAGGCCGAGCTCGCCGACTTCCTCCTCGACGTTGTCCAGCGGCGGTTGCCGTTCAAGCTGACCGGTGGCCTGCACCACGCAGTGCGCGGCCGCTACACGACGCTCGGCGAGGAGGGCGAGAACCACGGCCTGCTCAACGTTGTCCTCGCCATCGCCGCAGCCCTGGCCGAGGCCAACGAGAGCGTCGTCACGAGCGTCCTCGAGGATCGCGACACCGATCGGCTCGTCGCCCGGGTGCAGGCTCTCTCGGACGACCAGGTCGCCTCGATCCGGGACCGCTTCGTGGCCTACGCGGTCTGTGCGGTCACCGACCCGATCAACGAGCTCAACTCTCTCGGTCTGCTCGACTGACGTGCTGTCGCTGCACCCGCAGCTGCGGTCCACGCACGACGACGGTGCGGCCGATCCGGTCGTGCAGTGTCTGCCGGTTCGGGTGCCAGATGCCGGTCAGGGCATCGAAGATGCTCAGCGGCACCGCGAACAGGGACAGGGCCGGCGTCGAGCTGAACAGGAAGAGCACCGGCCGGAGCAGTGATCGCCGCATGGCATCGCTCGGCGAGAGCACACCGGGTCGCTCCTGGAGGCGCACGCTGATCCCCGCCGCCCGCTTGCCGATCGTGGCGCCGGTCCGGCTGAGGAAGTAGGTGTGGTAGCCGACACCGACGAGGAGCTGGACGAGAGCGAACACCCCCATCCACGGCAGGTCGAACTGGACCCGCTCAGCGAGCGCGGCCGCATCGGCGGGCGAGGCACCCGAGGTGACGGCTTCACCGATGATCTCGGGATAGTTCCCGAGGCCCCGCCAGAAGAAGAAGCCGCCGAGGAGCAGCCCGATCGCCCAGGTCAGAGCAGAGTCGATCGCCCACGCACCGAACCTCGAGCCCATCGACGCCAGCGGCACGCCGTCGGCCGTCGTGGGGCCGGGCTGCTGACCGGGTCCGTCGTACTGCTGCTGCGGCGGGTACGGCCCGGGACCGGGCGGCTCCTGGCCACGCCGGCC
>JAAYSB010000185.1 GCA_012518475.1 Intrasporangiaceae bacterium
CCGCGGCGAGGGCCGTTGCCGCCGTATCCGTCCGGAAGGCTCCGGCGAGCACCTCGCGGGCCATCGTCGTGGCGGCTGTGGCGTTGATCATGGCAGCGAGCCCGCGCTGACGAAGCACGACCGGGCCGACGTCGGAACCATCGGCGAAGACGATGTCGAACTCCCGCTCGTCACGCGGACGCAGATAGCCCGCTCCCGGACCTGCCTCAGGAGGGACGTAGTCGTCGTTGAAGCGGACGTCCGCCTCGAGGATCTCGGGGAGCCGGTGGGCGATCGACTCGTCGAGACCGAAGTACTGGACGGTCGCCGACGGTTGGACGACATCCTTCGAGCGGGCGACATAGGGGTCGTCGATGTTGAGCACGACCCCTGTCGTCGCGCGAGCTGCGAGTCGCTCGAGCAGCCGCGCAGTGTGGTCGATCTCGGCGAACCGGTCGAGCTGGTCGCGGGCGACATTGAGCAGCAGTGCGTGGGTGGGAGTGACCACCTCGATGAACTTCAGCGCGTGCGCCTCGTCCAGCTCGAGGACGGCAACGTCGGCGTCGGCCCGACCCGAGAGCGGAAGGCCCTTGAGGATCGAGGAGATGACGCCGCGGGTGAAGTTGCTCCCGGTCGGGTTGGTGAGCACTCGCAGCCCGTGGGCGCGCAGCAGTGCGACGAGCATCCTGGTGGTGGTCGTCTTACCGTTGGTGCCGGTGACGACGATGACGTTCTCGACTCCGGCGAGGGCGTGGGCGAGGAACTTCGGGTCGACCCGCTCAGCGACCAGCCCGGGGAAGGCCGATCCTCCCCCACCCTTGATGCGCGTGGCGAGGCGGGCACCCTTGCCGGCGATGACTGCCGCGGTCGTCCTGAGCACGGATCAACCCTAATCGACCCTGCGGCCGATGCCGTGGACCCCCCTCAGCCCTCGACCCGGGCGCGTTCCTCGACCGACAGCCAGCCCTGAGCGCCAGGCACGGGTCGGGAGGGCGTCGACTCCGCCGTCGCGCTCGCCTGCGCGAGCCGCTCGCTGATCATGCTGTATGCGGCGCTCCGCTCCTGCGGCGTCGTTGCGTTGGCCTGGAGGAAGGACAGCGTGCGGGTGGCGTCCGTGACGGCCTTCTGCTCGGCGGTCGTCACCGTCGACGCCCCCTGCTCGTCCGCGTGGCGCTCGGCTGCCGCGAGGGCACGGTCGAACGCGGCCACGGCCCGGCCGTAGTCCGTCGCGAGGATGTCGTGGACCCGTGCGGGTGGCTCCATGGAGCGGAGCGAGTCGCAGCGGAACATCGCATCGACAGCCGCCTTGGTGTGCGGGTTCTCCAGGTCGGCCATGGTCGGGCGCGCGGACGCCGTCTCGGCGTCACGCTGGTACGAGAGCAGCTGCCGGGTCAGGGCCTGGTCGTGCTCGAGAAGGCCCTGCCACTCCTGCGGGAACTGGCCGAGGGAACGACGCATCCGGCGGGTCTGGCGGCCGATGCCCATCGGAGCGGCTGCGACGACCCGGTCGCGGCCCCGACGGACCTTGGCCGTGACGGGATCACTCGTGAGCCACATCGTCAGGACAGCGATCCCGATCGCGCCGAGCGCCAGCAGCCGGTACAGGACCCACCCCAGCGCGGCGAGGGATCCACCCTCCCCACCGGAGACGATGAGGCCGGCGACGGCATCCGGGGCCAGGAGCGTCAGCCCTCCGGCACCCGCTGCTCCGAGCGCGAGACGGCGGTGCAGCTCGCGGCGGTCCTGGAGCGACTCACTCAGCCGCGAGCGCACATAGTGGGTGGTGCCCCAGACGAGGGCGGCGAGCCCGATCAGGCCGAACAGGACGGCGAGCATGGCGTCTCCTCGCTCAGAGGCGGGTGTTCAGAGGTGAACCGGTCAGTGGTCCCATTCTCGCCCAACGCACGCCGGAGCCTCGATGTTCCGCCCGCAGTCCAGGGTCGAGTTCAGGGTTCTCCCCCACCCACGGCGTGCCACAACCTGGCAATTACCAGGTTGTGGCACGGCTGACGTCACTCCCACTCGTGCTCTCTCGTCGTGGAAATGGCAGCCGCACAGGAACCTCAGCGACTCGCCTCACCGGCCGTCGCGGCTGCTCACTCCCACTCGTGCTCTCTCGTCGCGGAAATGCCAGCCGCACAGGAACCTCAGCGACTCGCCTCAGCGGCCTCAGCGGCTGCTCACTCCCACTCGATCGTCCCCGGAGGCTTGCTCGTCACGTCGAGCACGACCCGGTTGACCTCGGGGACCTCGTTGGTGATCCGGTTCGAGATCTTGGCGAGCACGTCATAGGGCACCCGCGTCCAGTCCGCCGTCATCGCGTCCTCGGACGAGACCGGGCGGAGGACGATGGGGTGGCCATAGGTCCGGCCGTCGCCCTGGACCCCGACCGAGCGGACGTCCCCGAGCAGGACCACCGGGCACTGCCAGATCGTCTCGTCGAGGCCTGCCGCGGTGAGCTCGTGGCGGACGATCCGGTCGGCCGCGCGCAGGATGGCGAGCCGCTCGGGGGTCACCTCACCGACGATGCGGATGCCGAGGCCGGGGCCGGGGAACGGCTGTCGGGCGACGATCCCCTCGGGCACCCCAAGCTCGCGTCCGACGGCGCGGACCTCGTCCTTGAAGAGCAGCCGCAGCGGCTCGACGAGCTTGAACTGGAGGTCGTCAGGGAGCCCGCCGACATTGTGGTGCGACTTGATGTTGGCAGCGCCCTCACCACCGCCGGACTCGACAACGTCCGGATACAACGTGCCCTGGACGAGGAACTCCACGGGGTGGTCGTCGGCGCCCTCGTGGGCCCCGACGATGTCGCGCGCGGCCTGCTCGAAGACGCGGATGAACTCACGTCCGATGATCTTGCGCTTCTCCTCCGGGTCCGACACCCCGGCCAGGGCTCCGACGAACCGGTCGCGGGCCTCCACGACGACGAGGTCGACGCCGGTGGCCGCGACGAAGTCCTGCTCGACCTGGGTGGCCTCACCCTGCCGCAGCAGGCCGTGATCGACGAAGACACACGTGAGCTGGTCGCCGACTGCCTGCTGGACGAGGGCGGCTGCCACCGAGGAGTCGACCCCACCCGAGAGCGCGCAGAGCACGCGCGACTCCCCCACCTGCTCGCGCACTCCCTGGACGAGCTCCTCGACGACGTTGGCGGCGGTCCACTCACCGGTGAGACCGGCGCCGTGCCGGAGGAAGTTCTCGAGCACCCGCTGCCCGAACGTCGAGTGGACGACCTCGGGGTGCCACTGCACGCCATAGAGCCGGCGCTCATCGTCCTCGAAGGCTGCGACCGTCGCCCCGCCGGTGGAGGCTGTCACCTTCATGCCGGACGGCGCGTCCGTCACGGCGTCCGCGTGACTCATCCACACCGACTGCTCGCGCGGCTGGCCGCGGAAGAGGGTGGAGGAGCCGCCGATGAGCGTGGCCTGGGTCGAGCCGTACTCGCTCAGGCCGGTCCGCTCCACCTTGCCGCCGAGGGCCTGGGCCATCGCCTGGAAGCCGTAGCACATGCCGAACACCGGAACCCCGGCCTCGAGCAGCGCCGGGTCGAGGGCCGGCGCTCCGCTCGCATAGACCGAGGCCGGGCCACCGGACAGGATGATCGCGGCCGGGTCCTTGGCGAGCATGTCCGCGGCCGACATCGTGTGCGGCACGACCTCGGAGAACTCCTTGGCCTCGCGGACACGGCGCGCGATGAGCTGGGCGTACTGGGCACCGAAGTCGACGACGAGGACGGGCCTCGCGGTCATGGGAGCGTCTGTCACGCGTTCACTGTAGCCCTGGAGACGAAGGGCTCGAGCTCCTTGGCCACGCGCTGCTCGATGACGAATGCCACGAACGGGATGCACGACCCGAGGAGGATGAGCGCGATCCGCACGAGCGACCAGCCGACCTTGAATCCGAGGTTGGTCGTCGCGGCGACGAGCACCATGAAGATCAGGCCGTGGACGGGGCTCCACCACGACAGCACCGAGTTGTCGAAGCCGTACTTGAGGATCATCTCGGCGATGAGGACGAACATCGCGACACCGGCCGCGATCGCCGCCCACTTGAAGAACGTCAGGGCCTTCGCGACGGCCTCGGGGTTGGTGACCTTGGTGCTCACACCTGTTCCTTCTCTACTTCGGATAACGATCGGGTATGCGCCGCGTCCCTCTCCCCACCGCTCACCTTTTCGGTGACCGGATCGGAGGTGACCGACACGGAGTTGACCGGCTGGTCTCCCGGGGCTGAGTCACCGTCGGGCTGGGTCTCCTCGAGGTGGGCCTGTCTGACCGTGCGCCACCAGAGGAAGAAGCCGAACGCCGCGAAGACCCACCACTGCAGCGCATACATGGCGTTCTTGAGGTTGAGCTGTGCCGAGTCCCCGGTGGGCGGGGGCACCCGCTCGATGCCGTCGAGGGCCACCGGCTTGCCGTCCTGGCTCTCGTCGGTGAGGAAGACGAAGGCGTTGTAGACGGCGGTGTCCCACCGGTTGATGAGCAGGCTCATGTCGATGGAGCGGAACACACCGTCGGGCAGGTCCGCCTCACTCATCGGCGACTCTCCGGGCGCGAGACCACCGCCGATGTCTACGCCGCCCTCCGGGGGTGCTGGCGCGTCCTCGATGGCGGTGACGAACCCACGAAGGACAGGCAGCGACGCGCCCGTCTCCTGGACCACGAGCGGGGTGACGACCCAGTACCCGAGCTCGCCGTCGAGACGACGGTCGGCGATGAGGACCTGGCCGTCGGCGTCATAGGCACCCGTGGCGGTGATCCGTCGTGTCGAGCCGTCCGGCGGGAAAGCCGACTGTGGCTGGACCACCTCGGTCAGCGGCTGGATCGGCATCGCAGCAGCCCGCTCGATCTCCTGGGCGCGCGCCTCGGCCCGGGCCTCGCGTAGTTGCCAGTTGCCGAGGAGTCCGCAGATCACCGCGAAGACCACCGCGAGGAGGAGTGCGCCCAGCCACTTGGGTCGGAGCGCGGTGCGGATCATGCTGACGGGTCACTTCTCACAGGGGGCGGATGCTGACTCCCAACGGTACCCCGCTCCTCTCGCGTGCCGGTCACCCTCCCCCGCCGCGGAACTTCGCCCCTTCCGCGGATATAGCACCGTCCGGCTCGAGTCTCCGCGTCATCGGCGAGCTTTCGCGCCACCGGCGGAACTCCGCGGCACTGCTGGGCGAGGCACCCTCCCAACCCGGCCTCGGTGACTGTGGATAACTCCCGGGCGCCCCGGGAGCGCCGGGCCACCATGGAGAGCATGAATCCTCGACTTGCCACCCGAGCTGCTGCCCAGAGCGGCGCCTTCAGCGCCGCGGACGCCGCCGACACGGGGGTCGGTGCGGACGAGATCAACCGCCTCGTCCGCTGCAGGACACTCCACCGGGTCAGGCGCGGCGCCTACGTGCTCGCTGCGGACTACTGGAACGCGAAGGTATTCGAGCGCTACGTCCTACGTGTTCGGGCTGTCCTGCGCTCCCGCCCGGAGGGCGACCGGGCCAGTCACCACTCCGCGCTCACCCTCTTGGGCGTCGCCACCCATGATGTCGACGAGAGCGTTGTCACGGTCGAGAGCCGAAGGGTCAAGCGTCGTCGACGAGTCAATGGGCTGGTCACCCACACCTGGAGCCAGGGGAAGACCTGGACGGTGTCCGGGGTGTTCAAGACGGTCGACGCAGCCACTGCGTGTGCACAGGTGGCAGCGGAGAGCGGGTTCGTTGCAGGCGTATGCGCGATGGACAGCGCCCTGCGGACCCGTCGGTGCACGCTGGCGGAACTCACCGATGCGGTCGCAGCGCTTCCTCCCCTGCGCCGGACGATCGCGCAGAAGAGTCTCGATGCTGTCGATCCGCAGTGCGAGTCCGTGGGCGAGTCACGTACCCGGGTCATCCTCAACGACGCCGGTCTGGAGGTCCGCAGCCAGGTCGTCATCCGAGAGGAGGCAGGGTTCATAGGGCGGGTGGACTTCCTCGTCAACGGCTTGGTCATCGTCGAGTTCGACGGCCTGGTCAAGTACGAGGGCTTCGAGGGAGGGCGCGCGTTGGCCGAAGAGAAGGCCAGAGAGAAGCGGCTCGAGCGGCTCGGCTACGAGGTCGTGCGGGTGACCTGGGCTGAGCTCGCCGATCCGGCCGCGATCATCCGCCGGGTCCGCGAGGCTGAGCATCTCGCCCGCGCACGTCGCCGCGCGCTGAGAACTCTCTCCTGACGCGGAAATTCGCCAGTGCCGCGGTTAGCCAAGGCGGCCGCGGAACCTCGCCGCCGACGGCGTTATAACCGCCCCAACCGCGAACAACCCTGCCAACCGGGTATGCCGGGCCGACCTCACGTGACCTCACGGGTCAGCGCACGCGGGCACTCTCGTGGGTGAAGTGCTCGACTGCGCGGCGACGGGGAGCGATCGGATCGAGGCGGCGGTATGCCTCCCCCTGCTCCGGACGAAGATCCGGCTCTCCCTTGTTCGGCCAGAGCGAGAAGGCACGCTCTGCCTGGGCGGTGATCGTCAGCGACGGGTTGACGCCGAGGTTGGCGCTCACGGCGGACCCGTCGACGACCGAGATGCCGGGGTGGCCCCAGAGCCGGTGATACGGGTCGACGACCCCGTTCTCCGGGGAGTCCGAGATCGGGGCGCCGCCGAGGAAGTGTGCGGTCATCGGGATGTCGAACACCTCGGGCAGGGATCCGCCGGCGGCGGTGTACTGACCGGTGGCTGCGGCGAGCCGGGCGGTGACGGCCTTCGCGGCGTCATGACCGATCTTGATGAACGTCGGATTCGGCTCACCGGTGCCCTGCCGGCTCGTGAGCACCCACTTGCCGGCCCGCTTCTTCACCGAGGTGGTCAGGGAGTTGTCGACGGTCTGCATGACGAGCAGGATGACGACGCGCTCCGACCAGCGACGGGCCATGGGGAAGAGCTTGAGCAGCGGAGTGGGGTCCGAGACGGCGTCCTTGAGGAACTGCAACGGTCGGGGTCGACCGGTATCGCCCGGGACGAGGATCGTCGACAGCAGCGACATGGCATTGGAGCCGGGGCCGTAGCGGACGTTCTCCACGTGCGTCGCCTCGTCCGGGTAGAAGGATGAGGTGATGGCGATGCCCCTGGACATGTCGATGTCGTCGGGGACGCGCTGAGTCGTCGCGCCGAGCAGCGCCTCGGAGTTCGTCCGGGTCAGCTCCCCGAGTCGCTCACTGATCCGGGGCAGCTCGCCCTCGGCCTTCATCGTGTGGAGCAGGCTCTGACTCCCCCACGTCCCGGCAGCGACGACGACGTGACGGCACGTCGTCACGCGGCGGTCCTTGCCGGACATCGGACCGGTCCGCTCGTGCAGGACCCGGTGCAGGCCGGCCGCACCGGGGACCTCACCGACCCGGACGACAGTGCGCATCGGCTCGATCCGCACGCCCAGTCCCTCGGCGAGCGCGAGGTAGTTCTTCATCAGGGTGTTCTTCGCCCCGACCCGGCAGCCGACCATGCAGTTGCCGCACTCAGTGCACCCGGCCCGGGCCGGGCCCGCTCCACCGAAATATGGGTCGTTCACCGTCTTGCCGGGCTCGCCGAAGAAGATCCCGACGGGCGTCTTGCGGAAGGTGTCCTCGACACCCATGTCAGCAGCCGCCTGACGCATGACCTCCTCGATGGGGCCGTGCAGCTCGTTGACGACGACACCGAGCATGGACTGGGCGACGTCGTAGTGCGGAGCGAGCTCGTCCTGCCAGTCGGTGATGTGTCCCCACTGCTTGTCCTCGAAGAACGGCCGAGCCGGCACATACAGAGTGTTGGCGTAGTTGAGCGAGCCGCCGCCGACGCCGGCCCCGGCGAGGAGCATGACGTCGGGCAGCTTGTGGATCCGCTGGATCCCGTAGCAGCCGAGCTGCGGCGCCCACAGATAGTTGCGGGCATCCCAGGACGTCTTGGCGAAGTCCGTGTCCTCGAACCGGCGACCGGCCTCGAGGACGAGAACCGCATACCCCTTCTCCGCCAGCCGCAGGGCAGCCACCGATCCCCCGAAACCGGAGCCGATGATGACGACGTCGTAGTCGGCGCGCTCAGCAGGCTCGGTCATCGCACACCGAGCTTCTTCATGATGCCCATCGAGGTGGCCAGGACATCGGCGAACATCTCGTCGGAGACCCCGGCCGGCGGGCCGAAGCCGACGACGTGCTGGGCCGTGACGTTCTGGGACTCGGTGTACTTGAGGATGCCTTCTCGGCCGTGGCGACGACCGACACCGGAGGCCTTCATCCCGCCCATCGGTGCGCCCATCGAGGCCCAGGCCGCTGCATACGCCTCATTGATGTTCACCGTGCCGGCACGGATCTGTCCGGCAAGCTCCCGGCCGCGGCGCACCGAGCCGGTGATGATCGCGGCGTTCAGGCCGTACTCGGTGTCGTTGGCGAGCGCGATCGCCTCCTCGTCGGAGCCGACGCGATAGATGGAGATGACCGGGCCGAAGGTCTCCTCGTTGCGGCACTTCATCTCGGAGGTGACGTTGGTGAGGACGGTCGGCTCATAGACATACGGGCCGATGTCCGGGCGGTGCCGTCCGCCGGCGAGCACCTCGGCGCCGTGGGACCGGGCGTCCTCGACGTGCGAGGTCACCGTCTCGAGCTGCGACCCCCCGAGAAGGGAGCCCATGTCGAAGCCGAAGGACAGCTCGGTGCCGAGTCGCATGTCCTTGACGGCGGCGACGAAGGCGGGGACGAACTCGTCATGGACATCGGTATGCACGAGGAGCCGCTCGTGCGAGATGCACAGCTGACCGGCGGAGGCGAAGGCGCCACGGACGGCGATCTCGACAGCCCGGGCGATGTTCGCGTCGGCGGCGACATACATCGAGTTCTTCCCGCCGAGCTCCATGCTGTACCCGACCAGGCGGGGCGCCACCGACTCCGCGACCCGGCGGCCGGTCGCGGTCGAGCCGGTGTAGCAGACGTAGTCGGCGCGGTCGACGACCGCCTGACCGATCGTCGAGCCCGAGCCGAGGACGACCTGGAGGACGTCACGCGGCAGGCCGGCCTCATACATGAGCTCGACCGCCGCGAGCGCGGTGAGCGTGCCGAGCAGGTCCGGGCGCAGGACGACGGCGTTGCCGGCGAGCAGTGCAGGGATCGCGTCGGTGATCGCGAGGGAGAGCGGGTAGTTCCATGGCGAGACGATGCCGACGACGCCCTTGGGCAGGTAGGACTCGACGGACTGCGACAGCAGCGGGAAGGCCCCCGGCGCCCGTCGCTGGGGCTTGAGGTAGCGGGCGGCGTTGCGCCCGTAGTGGCGCGAGTTGGTCGCGACGTCGGCGATCTCCTCGAACGCGTGCCGCCGGGTCTTGCCGGACTCGAGCTGGACGAAGTCCATGAGCTCGGAGCGGCGGGCGAGGACGATGTCGTGATAGCGCAGCACGATGGCCGCCCGGTCCTTGACGGTGCGCGCGGCCCACGCCGGCTGGGCGGCCCGTGCCAGGGCGAAGGCCTGCTCCACGTCCTCCACGGTGGAGAGGGTGACGGTGCCGAGCGGTCCGCCGGTCATCGGCGTGCTGAGGCTGTGCTCCTGTCCGGTCGCGAGCGCGACCTCGCCGAGGCGGCGGACGCGAGCCGGGTCGACGGCATAGGTCGCAGTGGGATCGGTCTCGGGGTCGAGCAGCACGTCGGTCATTACTCCACAGTAGGCCCGCTGATGTCGCCTCGGAAGCGAATGTGACAAACGCGGACCTGACACCGCGCCGGCACCCCTGCGCGCGGATGAGACCGCGCCCTCCTGAATCTCGCAATTGCGAGATTCAGGAGGGGGAATGCTTACTGGAGCACGCAGGTACGCCTGGGTGGAGTGGAGGTCTGCGGCGTCGGTGCTGCGACGTCGGGGACATCCACCCGGGGCAGACCGGTCTGCGTCACTCGCCGAGCATCGCCCGCATGCGGGTGATCTCGGACTCCTGGGTGCGGATGATCTCCTCCGCCAGCTGCCGGGACGGCTCATGGATGCCGCTCGCCAGCTCGGTCTCGGCCATGACGACGGCCCCTTCGTGGTGCCGGATCATGCCTTCGAGCCAGAGGCGGTCGAACTCCGGCCCAGAGGAATCGGCGAGGGCAGCCAGCTCCTCGTCCGTGAGCATGCCCTCCATGCCGAGGTGGTCCTCGTGCTCCTCGAGGTCGATGTCGGCCTCCAGCCCCCATTCCTCGAGCCAGCCCCGCATCTGCTCGATCTCCGGCGCCTGCGCAGCCTCGATCTCCTCCGCCAGGGCGAGCACCTCCGGCGCGTCAGTGCGCTCGGGGACCAGGGCAGCCATCTCGAGCGCCTGCTCGTGATGCGGGATCATCATCTGGGAGAACATCGAGTCGACGATCGTGAACTCCGGCGCCGGCTCGGTGGTCGCCGGCGGCTCGGTGAACGTCTCCGGAGGTGCGGTGAGCCGGATGGGCTCGGGTGGCTCCTGGAAGGCGGCGCAGCCCGAGAGCGCCAGCGCCGACCCCAGGACGACTCCGGTCACGAGGGCGGGTGCTCGGCGCATACCCGATCGGCGCGAAGGCATGCGGCTCAGAGCGACTGGTAGGGCGCGACGACGACCTCGACCCGCTGGAACTCCTTGACGTCGGAGTATCCCGTCGTCGCCATCGCGCGCTTGAGCGCGCCGATGAGGTTCGTCGTGCCGTTCGCCGCGCGGGAGGGTCCGAAGAGGACTTCCTCGAGCGGGGCGGAGGCGCCGATCTCGATCCGCTCACCACGGGGCAGCTCGGAGTGGTGCGCTTCGGGACCCCAGTGGAAGCCGCGCCCCGGCGCATCCGTGGCCCGGGCGAGGGCCGCACCGAGCATGACGGCGTCGGCGCCGACCGAGATGGCCTTGACCAGGTGCCCGCTCGTGCCCACGCCGCCGTCGGCGATGACGTGGACATAGCGGCCGCCGGACTCGTCGAGGTAGTCGCGGCGGGCGGCGGCGACGTCGGCGATCGCCGAGGCCATGGGGATGTGGATGCCGAGTGTCCGCCGTGTCGTCGAGGCCGCTCCCCCGCCGAAGCCGACGAGGACGCCGGCTGCGCCGGTGCGCATGAGGTGCAGGGCTGCGGTGTACGAGGCGGCGCCGCCGACGATGACGGGGACGTCGAGCTCATAGATGAAGCGCTTGAGGTTGAGGGGCTCGGCGACACCGGACACGTGCTCGGCGGAGACGGTCGTGCCGCGGATGACGAACAGGTCGACCCCGGCGTCGACGACAGCCTTCCAGTGCTGCTGGGTCCGCTGCGGGCTGAGTGCGCCGGCGACGGTCACGCCGGCGTCGCGGATCTGCTTCAACCGCGCCGCGATGAGCTCGGGCTTGATCGGCTCGGAGTACATCTCCTGCATCCGCCCGGTCGCGACGACCGGGTCCAGCGACGCGATCTCAGTGAGTAGCGGCGCCGGGTCGTCGTAGCGGGTCCAGAGTCCCTCGAGGTCGAGGACGGGGAGCCCGCCGAGCTTGCCGAAGGTGATGGCCGTCTCCGGCGACATGACCGAGTCCATCGGGGCCGCGATGACCGGGATGTCGAAGTGATAGGCGTCGATCTGCCACGACACCGACACCTCCTCGGGGTCGCGCGTGCGCCGCGACGGCACGACCGCGATGTCCTCGAAGGAGTAGGCCCGGCGGCCGCGCTTCCCGCGGCCGATCTCGATCTCATTCACCCGGATAGGTTATCTGCTGCGCTCGCGCCCACTCCTCACGGCGACGGAGACCTCGGTCATTCCTTCACTCCGGAACACGCGGCCGCGGCCCGGGCTGCCTATGAACGATACGGACCAGGCTCAGGACATCCGGCTCGGCTGAACTCCGGCGACTGCATGTCGTATGCGGTGGCCGTCCTCGAGGACGAGCCACTCCTTCCAGGGCGACGCCTTCACCCACGCCGACGTGCGCGACGCTCGCGCAGAGGGCTGAGCCTGGGGACGGGCGCCTTGGCGATCACCCCAAGGAGTTTCCCCAGCCCGGACCGTCAGCCGGAGACCGTGTAGTTCGGGGCCTCGACGATGCCCTGGATGTCGTGTGGGTGGGACTCCTTGAGCCCGGCGGCCGTGATCCGGACGAACCGCCCGCGGGCCTTGAGCTCGGGCACGGTCGGGGCGCCGACATAGAACATCGACTGCTGCAGGCCGCCGACGAGCTGGTGGGTCACCTGGGTGACCGTGCCGCGGTATGCGACGCGTCCCTCGATCCCCTCCGGCACGATCTTGTCGTCGGAGGAGACGTCGGCTTGGAAGTAGCGGTCCTTGGAGTACGACTTCTTTCCCCGTGAGGACATCGCCCCGAGTGAGCCCATTCCCCGATACGACTTGAACTGCTTGCCGTTGATGAAGACGAGCTCGCCCGGCGACTCCTCGCAGCCGGCCAGGAGCGAGCCGATCATGACGGTGTCGGCGCCGGCGACGAGGGCCTTGGCGATGTCACCGGAGTACTGGAGGCCACCGTCGCCGATGAGCGGGATCCCGGCCGGGCCGCAGGCCTTGGCGGCATTGGCGATCGCGGTCACCTGCGGGACGCCGACCCCCGCGACGACGCGGGTCGTGCAGATCGAGCCGGGGCCGACGCCGACCTTGACGGCGTCGACACCGGCGTCGATGAGCGCCTGAGCGCCGGCGCGGGTGGCGATGTTGCCGCCGATGATCTGGACGCGGCTCGTGGCCGGGTCGCCCTTGAGGCGGGCGATCATGTCGAGGAGCAGCTTGGCGTGGCCATGGGCGGTGTCGACGACGAGCACGTCGACGCCGGCCTCGATGAGCGTCGTCGCCCGCTCCCAGGCCTCGCCGAAGTATCCGACTGCGGCACCGACGAGGAGCCGGCCCTCGCTGTCCTTGGAGGCGTGCGGGTACTGCTCGGACTTGACGAAGTCCTTGACGGTGATGAGGCCGGCAAGGCGGCCCTCGTCGTCGACGATCGGCAGCCGCTCCCGCTTGTGCTTGCGCAGGATGAGGGTCGCATCCTCGCGCGAGATCCCGACGGGAGCCGTGATGAGCGGCATCGGCGTCATGACCTCGGAGACCTTGGTCGTCGCCCACTCCGCGAGGGGGGTGAACCGCAGGTCGCGGTTCGTGATGATGCCGAGCAGACAGTTCTTGGGGTCGACGACGGGCAGCCCCGAGACGCGGTACTCGCCACAGAGCTGGTCGAGGTCCTCGAGGGTGGCCTCCGGGCCGATCGTCACCGGGTTGGAGATCATCCCGGTCTGGGTCCGCTTGACGAGGTCCACCTGATAGGCCTGGTCCTCGATGGACAGGTTGCGGTGGAGCACCCCCATGCCGCCCATCCGGGCCATGGCGATCGCCATCCGGGACTCGGTGACGGTATCCATCGCGGCCGAGACGAGCGGCACGCGAAGGGAGATCTCGCGGGTCAGCCGGGAGGTCGTGTCGACCTCACTCGGGATGACGTCGGTCTCGCCCGGCTGGAGCAGGACGTCGTCGTAGGTCAGGCCGAGCTCGGCGAACAGCACGTCGTCCTCAGGGGCACCGCTACTCATTCCACCAGTCTAGGGCCGCCCGGAGGATGTCCCGAGCGGCCCTGACGCTTACGGAACGCATACCCACTACTGACCCCATCCTCACCCGGCCATCCCTAGGGTGACGCTCATGACTCTCGTCGCCTTCCCGCCGACCCCGTCGGCGGACCTGTGGAGCTGGCAGCAGCACGGCACCTGCCGGACCCTGCCCGCGGAGATGTTCTTCCACCCCGAGGGCGAGCGGGGCAAGGCCCGTCGCCAGCGCATCGAGACTGCCAAGGCGGTATGCGCCGCGTGCCCTGTCCTGCAGGCCTGCCGGGAGCATGCGCTCACCATCCGCGAGCCGTACGGGATCTGGGGCGGGATGGACGAGGACGAGCGCCAGCGCCTCGCCGCCCGGCGGCGACTCACCGCCTGAGCTGCGGCTCACGACGAACGGCCGGCCCCGGGTCAGACCCGGCACCGGCCGTATCGCCCGACGACTGATGCCGCCGATCAGCCCTTCGACGAGGAGTACATGTCGTCGATGAGGTCGGCATAGCTGCTCTCGACGACGTTGCGCTTGACCTTCATCGACGGGGTGAGCTCACCGGACTCGATGGTGAGGTCGTGGTCGAGGAGGCGCCACTGCTTGATGGTCTCCCAGCGGTTGAGGCCGGTGTTCATCTCGTCGACGTAGCCGCCGACCATCTGCTTGACGGCGTCGCTGGTGACGATGTCCTCGTACGAGGCGCCAGCCATCCCGTTCTCCGCTGCCCAGCCGGCCATCGCATCGGGGTCGAGAGTGATGAGCGCGACGACGTAGTTGCGGTCGTTGCCGAACACCTGGAACTGGCTGGCGTACGGGCAGACCGCCTTGAACTTGCTCTCGATGTGTCCGGGGGCGATGTACTTGCCGCCGGAGGTCTTGAACAGGTCTTTGATACGTCCGGTGATCATGAGACGGCCCTGGTCGTCGAGCGCACCCTTGTCACCGGTGTGCAGCCAGCCCTCGTCGTCGAGGGTCTTGGCGGTCTCCTCGGGAAGGTTGTGGTAGCCGTCCATGACGCCCGGGCCACGGATGAGGATCTCGTCGCCCTCGCCGAGCTTGACCTCGCTGCCCGGGAAGACCGGGCCGACGGTGCCGAACTTGTTGATGTCGGGGAGGTTGACGAAGGACCCGGCCGAGCTCTCGGTCAGACCGTAGCCCTCGAGGATCGTGATCCCGGCGGCGTCGAACCACTCGGCGATGTCCTGGTTGAGGGCCGCTGCGCCGGAGATGAAGAACCGGACCCGGCCGCCGAAGCGCTCGCGCACCTTCTTGAACACGATCGAGTCGAAGATTCCGTGCTGGACGCCGAGCATGAAGGGCACCGACTTGCCCTCACGCTTGAGGGCGGCGACCTTGCGGCCGACATCGAAGGCCTTGTGGAAGATCTTCTCCTTGGCGCCGCCCTCGGCAGCCTGCATGGTGATGATCCGGCCGTAGGCCTTCTCGAAGATGCGCGGGGCGGCGCCCATGAAGGTCGGCTTGACGATGCCGAGGTTGTCGACGATGCGCTCGACGCGGCCGTCGATGGCGGTGGCGAAGCCGACAGCCATCTGGGTCGAGGTGAGCACCTTGCCGAAGGAGTGCGCCATCGGCAGCCAGAGGAACTGCAGGTCGTCCTCGCTGAGGATGTTCTGCGCGGCGACGGCGGTGCCCTCGTACGTCCACGACGAGTGGCGCAGGCGCACGCCCTTGGGCCGGCCCGTCGTCCCGGAGGTGTAGATGAGGGTCGCGAGGTGGTCCGGTTCGATCGCGGCGATTGCGTCGTCGACGGCGGACGGGTTCTCGGCAAGGTGGCCCCTGCCGAGCTCCTCGAGCGCGTCGAGAGAGATGATCCAGTCGTCGGCGTCGTCAGCCGGAGCGCTGTTGTCGAGGACGACGACCCTGCCCACGGTCGGCATCTCGTCACGCTTGCTCACGAGCTTGTCGACCTGGCTCTGGTCCTCGGCGAAGACGACCTGACACTCTGAGTCCGACAGGATATAAGCGACATCGTCGGCGATCGTCGTGGGGTAGACGGTCGTCGTCGCGGCGCCGGCGCACATGATGGCAAGGTCCGCGAGGATCCACTCGTAGCGGGTGCCGGAGGCGATGCCGACGCGCTGCTGATGCGCGACCCCGAGGGCGAGGAGGCCGGCTGCCATGCGGTCAACGCGCTCGCCGGCCTCCGCCCAGGTGACCGACTGCCACTCCTCGTTGGCGTCCGGGTACCGGAAGGCCTCCCGTGGCCCGCTCTTGGCCACCCGGTCGCGGAACTGTACGGCGCAGTTCTCGGGGCGACCCTCGATGGAGGACCGCTGCTCGTCGCTGATCTCGATGTGAGCGGGGATGGAGAGTGGACTCATGATGACCTCCATGAGGTGTCGGCGGTGACGTTGCGACAACCTAAGCACGATGAGGGGTCAAAACGGACCCGATCGGCAGCAGAATATTTGCGGAAGGACCGTTCAGCCGGCTGCGGCTCCGGAGGGATAGGGGGTCAGCAGCTGGTCGACGGGGGCGAAGTCGTCGGTGAGCACCGGCGAGTCACCGATCCAGTCGTCAAGGCCCTCACCTGCAAGAACGCTCCACGCAACATCCCGGGCATCGAGTCTGGACTGCCACGAGGGCACGTCGATCGGTGCGCGGCTGGCTGTCGCGACGAGGTTCCCACCCCGGCCGGACCACGCGAGCGCGACATGGGGATAACTGTCGCGCAAGGTCGCGAGCTCGGCCCGAGCGAAGGCGAGCGGACCGTAGTCGATGAGGTTCAGGAGATAGATGCCGTTGTCGGCGAGCGTGCGGTCGATCTCCAGGGACGCCTCGCGGGTCGTGAGGTGCCAGGGCACGCTGACACCGCCGAAGGCGTCACCGATGACGACATCGACTTCTCCCGCGGGCAGCGTCTGCAGCCCCAGTCGCCCGTCCTCGACCCTGATGTCGAGGTCCAGAGACTCCGGCAGAGCCAGTGCCTCGCGGTCGACTCGGATCACACCGGGGTCGACCTCGGACACCGAGCCGGTCGTGCCGGGACGGTCGGCGTCGAGATGGCGGGGCAGGGTGAGTCCACCGGCTCCGATGCTGTGCACCGTGAGTGGTGCTCCGTCCTCGAACCGGGCGTCGATGCCGGCCGCGATAGCGCGGACATAGTCGAACTCGAGGTGCGTGGGGTCCTCGAGGTCGACATACGAGTGCCGGAGACCATCCATGACCAGGAGCCGCCCGTCGGGGCGCTCGGGATCAGCGTCGACCGTGACGCAGTGATAGATGGTCTCGGTGTCGCAGCCGCTCGGGAAGACGACGGTGGCGGCACCGAGAAGAAGCGCTGCGCCCGTTCCAGCAGCCACGGTCCGCGCGGGAGTGCGCCCGATTCGCAGGCCGACGACGACTGCGGCGAGGAGGAGTGCGAGTCCGAGCCCGACCATGATCCAGGAGACCGACAGCCGCGAGATCAGGATGAAGCCGGTGACGACTGTGCCGAAGATGGCACCGACGGTGCCGATGCCGGAGAGCCTGCCGACGATCGTCCCGGTCTCGGACAGCGATGCGAGCATGAGTTTGATGACCATCGGGGTCACCGCCGACAGCAGTGCTCCCGGAACGATGATCGTCGCCGCGGCGACAAGGAGGAGAAGCGCACCGTCGGCCGCGTCCGCCGAGCCACGTACGAGGAACGGCGTGGCCGCGACGACCACGGCGGACACCCCGAGCAGGGGCGCGAGCACGCGGCGTGGGTCGACTCGATCGGCCCACCAGCCCCCGACCCAGGAGCCGAAGGCGATCGCCGCCAGAGCGACACCGATGACAAGAGTGTTCGTCTCGAGAGTGAGTCCCAGGTAGGGCGCCAGGAGGCGCAGTGCGACGAGCTCGACGACGAGCACTGCGGCACTCGAGCCGAACACGAGGGCGGCAGCGGCCCAGCTCGCCAGCGGCGCTGTCGTGGTCGACGCTGTCGCATCGGGACCCGCATCGACGTCGCTCTCGGTGGGCTCGCTCACCCGGTCAGCGTACGGTCCCGCACGGCCTCGTCCCTGGTCGTAGTCGCTGATGCGACCTAGAGTGGCCCCGATGTCGGAGACGCTCGTGCACCCAGGCCGCCGACCCCGGGCTGCGCTTCTGTCCGCCGTGGGAGCCGCCGTCACCTTCATCGGTGGTTGGCTCCTCGCGCAGGCCATGGTTGCCGCCGACTTCGATCCTGTCCGGGAACCGATCGGCGCTCTCGCGGCAACAGGGGTGCCTCACCGGTGGGTCATGACGACCGCCCTTGTCCTCACCGGCGTCCTCCACGTCGCCACCGCCTGGTGCCTCACGGGTATGCGTCCCCTCGGCCGGGCGGCGCTGGCCGCCGCCGGGGCGGCGACCGTTGCCCTCGCTGCCGTCCCTCTTCCCGCTCGCGGGGCCGGATCAGCGGCAAACACAGTGGTCACTGCCGTTGCATTCGTCCTGCTGGCGGTCTGGCCCCGGCTCGGCTCGCACCCCCGCTCCTGGGGACTGCTCCGTCCACGGCCCGCCCGCTGGGCCAGCCTCGCCATGCTCGTGGCCGTGGCGTCGCTGGCGCTGACTCAGGGTCGTTCCTTCTCCGGCGCGCACGAGCGGATCGTCACGTCCGCACTGGTCCTGTGGCCGGTCGCCACTGCAGTAGCCGCGTGGATCCGCGCCGGCTGGCCGATCGGCTCGCCCCAGAGCAAGCACGTGCTGTCGACCGTTGCCTTCTCCGTGCTCGCACTGATTGGCGGACTGACCGCGACGAACCTCGCACCGGTCACCGCACAGACGGACTACTACCAGGCGACGGTGTCCCTCTCCCCCGATCCGCGCGCCGTGAACACGATCAGGGTGCCGACGATCCTCGGTGACGTCAGCCTCGGCTATCAGGGGGCGGCACCCGGCATCGTTACCAGCCCACAGATCCGGGCGGAGATCACCGAGGCCCTCGCACAACCCGGCATGAGTGCCAGCGGGCTGCAACCCTCCGACGAGGAGATCACCGACGCGGTCGAGCGTGCCGCGGTTGCCCTCGGCACCCGGTTCCTCATCGGCGCAGGCGTCACCGGGGCCCTCATCCTCATCGGCTATACCCTCGTCAGGCACCGCCGACCCCGGTTGTGGTTGCTCGTCTCGGCGCTCCTTGCTGTGGCGATCGCGTCAGTCGGCACGAGTGCAGCCATCGGCTCCACCTACCGAGTGGACAGGCAACCCACCTTTGCCACGACCGGCGCCCTCACCGCGGTCCAGTCCAACCTCGCCATCCTCGACGACGTCGAGGCCAGGTCGGTTCAGGTCGCCCCTTATCTCCGCAACCTGATCGTGCTGTCCGGGGCGCTCCAGGAGAACTACGTCGAGCAGGGGCCCGAACGAGACATCGCCCTGCGTGCGCTGCTCGTGTCCGACATCCATGGCGCCAACTACTACCCGCTGATGCGCTCGATCATCGAGGCGGAGGCGGTCGACGTCGTGATCGACACCGGCGACATCATCAACTTCGGGTCCCCTGCAGAGCTTGCGGCGTCCGGTCTGCGCGATGGCATCGCCTCCCTCCAGGTCCCCTATGTGTTCGTGCGGGGGAATCACGATGCGCGTTCCGAGTACGACTACGACGTGGTGAACGCCATCGCCTCGATCCCGAACGCCTATGTTCTTCAGCCCTCCCCCGAGACCTACACCGAGATCGATTTCGGTGGTCTGCGCATCGGCGGCTTCAACGACCCGAGGTACTTCGGCGACAGCGGCTCGCGATCCCTCGAGCTGCAGGAGGCAGCCCGACAGCAGTTTCTGGACGCCTTCGGTGAACGCCCGCCCCTCGACGTCGTCGTCAGCCACGAGCCGTGGGCGGTGGCAGAACTTCCGGACGTCGGCGTCGCCCTCAACGGCCACATGCACACTCCTGACCTCCAGGGCAATCGCGTCCAGGCAGGCACGTTCACGGGCGGTGGTCCCTTCAGCCACTTCCGGCAGCAGCAGCCCGGCGAGGAGCTCACCGGCCAGCCGTATGCCTTCGACGTCCTCACCTTCGGCACCGACTGCAGACTGTCGACGTTGACCCGGTTCCAGTACCGCAACATCGTCCGAGGCCGCCCCGCCTATGACGACATCACGCTGGTCAACGGGTCGCGCGTCGACACCCGCCCCCTCGAGGAGGGTGCCCGACAGTGTCATCCGGCGGATGATGTGAGGGAGACGATGGTGCTGAGTGTCACGGAATCGACGAACACCGGGGAGGGATGAGGCACCTGGGGTTCCGCTCCGGCTGTGCAAGGATGAGCGCTACAGGAGAGGTGGAGACGACCCATGGCCCAGCCTGAGCCTATGCCGGTCGAGGTGCCGATCCGGGACGAGATGATCCGGCTCGGACAGTTCCTCAAGCTCGCCAACGTCGTCGAGGACGGTGGCGAGGCACGCGAGCTCATCGAGCGCGGCCTGGTGTCCGTCAACGACGAGGTCGAGACGCGCCGGGGTCGCCAGCTGCACGTCGGTGACACGGTGCGCCTGGGCGAGCACGCCCTCGTCGTCGGGTCTGCCTGACCACTCCTCCGCTGGCTATGGGCCGGCGCTGACCCGCGCATACACGGTGTGGAAGTTGCTCTTCGACTGGGTGAACGTGTCGCCGTCACAGGTGTAGGCAACGTCGCTGACTCCGGGGGTGAGCGTCGTGACGATCGGGCCGATCGACAGAGTCCCCTCGTTGCGGACGAGATCGAAGGACATCGTGTCCCCTCCGTGGCGATGTCCTACTCCACCTCGCCGTCGAAGACCAGCCCCTGGCCTCCGCCCGCGAGCGCATTGTCGTAGGTGACGAGCATGCGGCCGTCCTCGCTGATGTCGACGGCGCGGTCGAGAGAGGTGATCTCGCCGATGCCGGGGTGGGACTCGCGGTACTCGACCGTCTCCCAGCTGCCGATGAGGCACGGATCAAGCTCCCCGGCGGCGAGCGCCTGCTGGGACTCGGCAGTCGGGCTTCCTGTCTCCTGGGGAGCCGGGTCGGCGCTGCTCACCGGATCTGGATCCTCGGTCGCCGTCGGAGGGCTCTGGGTGCTGGAGGTGGGTGGCGTCGGCCCCGCGCTCTCCTCCTGGTCTCGATCGCCGCTGCTGAGCGCGAGAGCGGCAACGACAGCTCCCACGACGATGAGAGCAGCGACAGCGGCCGGAGCGAACCAGCGTCCGCGTCGGTTGCCGCTCCGGTCGGACTCGGTCGGTTCCGGCGGCGGCCGGTGCTGGACCGGCGTCGGCGCCAGGTCGGAGGCGCCGCCCACGCTGGGCCGGATCGTGGTGAGGTCATCGACCTCGCCGGCGGCCCCGGACGGGTGGTGTGCCTCGTCGAGGAGGACGATCTCGGTGCGCGGGAGGCGCAGCTCCTGCTCGATGGCGAGCAGCGACCTCGCCAGGGCCAGGGCCGTGGGTGGTCGGACAGCTGGATCCTTGTCGAGGGCCTGCTGGAGCAGCCGCTCGAGCGACTCGGGGACATCGGCCCGGCCCGTGCGCGCAGGCTCGGTATTGAGTGCTCGGCGCAGAAGGGCATCGGTGGAGTTGTCGCCGTCCGGAGCCTCGAAAGGGGACCGTCCCGACAGCAGGTAGAAC
>JAAYSB010000186.1 GCA_012518475.1 Intrasporangiaceae bacterium
ATTTATCTCCTCAAGTTCTGACAGCAAGCTTTTTTCCTTTTTTCCGTAAGAAGCGGCTTCCTTTTTGTGTTGGGTGATCTTCGTTTGAATGTATTCAAGCCTTTGTTGTTCCCGCTTTATTTGGATGGTCCGCAGGGCCTCGATCGTGGCGGCGTCGACGGGGACGGCGATCCGGTCCTCCGCCGGCTCACCGGCGTCCTGGATCCGTTGCTGCCAGGCGAAGGGTGGGGAGATGACGACGTCACCGCCGACCAGCTCGGACCACTGTCTGGTGTTCCGGAAGGCGGCGGACAGGAGTCGGGCGCGGAAGCCGCGCTCCTGGAAGATCTCGTAGGCCCGCTTGAAGGCGGCGATACCCGCCCACTCCAGGTGCTCGGCGTCGACGTCGAGTTGGTCGCGGACGACGACGTCCTTGAGCCAGTCGTCGAGCCGGCCGCACATGATCGTCACGACATGGCCCATCGTGCTGATGTCGTGCCCGTCCTGCTCGCGACGGATCAGGCCGCGCTCGATGGCCTCGGCTGAGGCCAGGGCCTGCGGGACGGAGAACGAGACCGTGACGTTGACCGAGACCCCGCGTGCCACCGCCTCCTCGATCGCGACGAGGCCGGTCGTTGTCGCCGGGATCTTGACGATGATGTTCGGTGCGAGCGACGAGAAGTGCACTGCCTGGGCGACCAGGGCATCCGGGTCGCGGTGGAAACGAGGGTTCGTCTGCATGGAGAGCCGGCCGTTGCGACCACCGTGCTTGTCGAAGGCCGGCCGCAGGAGGGCCGCCGCCTCGAGCGAGACCTCCTCGACGACGAGCCAGCCGATGTCGGTCTCGCTTGCTGTGGGGTGCTTCTCGGACAGCGCTTCGATGCGTCGCGTCCACCGGTCCAGGTCTGCATTGATCGCTGCCAGGGCGATGACCGGGTTGCACGTCGCCCCCACCGCGCCCCACTCGATCGACTGGCTCAGTTCCCGGGGGTCGGCGGAGTCGTTCCACAAGGCGGTGACGCCCTGCTCGGACATTGCTGTCAGCGGCGACGGCATGGAGCCTCCACGGGGTGGGCGGACGGCCTGATGAGGAGCCGACCATATGTTAAGACATTAGCACTATAGCCCGTGATCGTCGTGGGGGAAGAGGGATGCCGGCGCGGGCCGGGCCGGCTCAGCGCTCGTGGACCGTCACCTCGAACGCGTACTGGTCGTAGCGATAGAAGTGGTCGCCGTACTCCACGGGGTTGCCCTGGGCGTCGTAGGCACGTCTCGTCATGGTGAGGAGCGGGTCGCCCCGGGAGAGCCCGAGCAGCCGACGCTCGGTGGGATCCGGTCGGCGGGCGCCGATGACCTGGTGCGCGACAGTGGGGCGGACCCCGCGGGCGCGCAGGATCTCGTAGAGGCCGGTCGAACGCAGATCGTCCTCGGAGATGTCGGCCAGGTGCGGCGGCAGATAGTTGGTGAGCACGGCGGCGGGAACGGTCCCGGCGAGCCGGCGACGGCGCAGGTAGACCAGGGGCGTGTCCTCGGCCAGGCCCATCGCTGCGGAGGCGACAGGGCTGATCCTGGCTCGGTCGATCTCGAGGATCTCCGAGGACGGCGTGACGCCGCGACGGACGAGGTCGTCGTAGAGGGAGGACAGCTCGTCGCGACGGTGGATGACCTCGTTGGCGACGGTGGTCCCCACACCCCGACGTCGCACGAGCAGACCACGGCTGACGAGCTCGGCAATGGCACGGCGCACTGTGGGTCGGGAGAGGTCGAGCCGCGCAGCGAGGGCGAGCTCGTTCTCGAAGGGGTCGCCCGGACTCAGGCGGCCGCTCTCGATGGCCTCGGTGAGCTGCTCGGCGAGCTGGTGGTAGAGCGGAACCGGACTGGATCGGTCGATGACCACCGGGATGACGCTCATCCCCGGAGTCTAATGACACTGACATCACTAAGTACATATGTTCGGACAAATATTGACCCGTTCCGCGGGATAGGGAAACCTGGGGGTATGCCGTCCACATCGCTCGCCCCCAGGGCCTTCGATGTCGTCAGTATCGGCCGCGTCGGCGTCGACCTCTATCCGATGCAGGAAGGCATCGGCCTGGAGGACGTCGAGACCTTCGGCAAGTACCTCGGCGGCAGCGCCGGCAACGTCGCCGTGGCCGCCGCGCGCTACGGCTACGACGTCGCCCTCATCTCACGGGTCGGCGATGACCCGTTCGGACGGTTCGTGCGGAGGACGCTCGAGGACCTCGGCGTGGGCACCGCCTACCTCGGCACCGACCCCCGTTTTCCGACACCGGTGACCTTCTGCGAGATCCTCCCGCCGGACAGTTTCCCGCTGTACTTCTACCGGTTCCCGATGGCACCGGACCTGCGCCTCGACAGCCGGGACATCCCGCCTGTTGCTGTTGCGGAGTCCCGGCTGCACTGGAGCACCCTGACCGGGCTGTCGGCCGAGCCGAGCCGCTCGGCGCACCAGACCGCGTGGGAGCTGCGCGGGCGTGCGCCGCTCACGGTGATCGACCTCGACTACCGACCACAGTTCTGGACCCACGAGTCCGACGCGACCCGGGCTGCGGCCACTGCGCTCGACGCCTGCACCGTCGCGATCGGCAACCGGGAGGAGTGCCGGATCGCGGTGGGGGAGAGCGACCCCGAGAGAGCGGCTCGGGCGCTCCTCGAGCGAGGTGTCGACCTGGCGATCGTCAAGCAGGGCCCCCGCGGTGTTCTTGCCGTCACCGTTGACGAGATGGTCGAGTGTCCGTCCTATGAGGTCGAGGTCCTCAACGGACTCGGTGCCGGGGACGCCTTCGGGGGAGCCATCTGTCACGGACTGCTCCAGGGCTGGAACCTCGACCGGATGATCTCCTTCGCCAACGCGGCGGGCGCGTATGTCGCCGCCCGGCGGGAGTGCTCGACCGCCATGCCGACCGAGGCTCAGGTCCACCACCTTCAGGAGACGACCCCCCACCAGGGTCTGGATCAGGAGAGGTCTGCATGAGCCGCGGAGCCGACAACGCGAGGTGGTACCGGCCGGCCGGGTCGCTCGGTGACGAGGCAGGAGGGGTCGAGGTCCGGGTCGATGACGAGATCGACGGGTGGGAGCACACCGGCCTCATCGTCGTCACGGTCGAGGAGTCCACCAGCCACAGCCACCGGCTCGATCACAGGGAGTCGGTCGTCGTGCCGCTCAGCGGTGGAGTCACGGTCGATGTTGACGGGGAGGTGTTCGAGCTGCGAGGCCGTCCAGGGGTCTTCGCCGGTCCGACCGACGTCCTGTATGCGCCCCCCGGCTCGACTGTCACGCTGACCGCCCCGGGTCCTGGCCCGAGCAGGGTGGCGCTCTGTCTCGCCCGGGTCCCGGTCGGCGCGGAAGCTCACCCGGTGAGGCAGCTCGCGGCCGAGGATGTCCCGGTCGAGCTGCGAGGCGCGGGGACGGCCTCCCGGATGGTGCGGAACTTCGGCGTGCCGGGTGTCCTCGATGCGAGCCGGATCATCGCCTGCGAGGTCATCACCCCGGCAGGGAACTGGTCGTCCTGGCCGCCGCACAAGCATGACGAGGAGCGCCGGGGGGTGGAGACCGAGCTCGAGGAGATCTACTACTTCGAGACCAGGTCGACCTCCAACCGCGGCCCGGATCCCGTTGGCTACCAACGGGTCTACGGCACGCAGGAGCGCCCGATCGATGTTCTGGCCGAGGTTCGGAGCGGGGATGTCGTGCTCGTCCCGCACGGCTGGCACGGGCCGGCGATGGCCGCACCGGACGCGGATCTCTACTACCTCAACGTCATGGCGGGGCCGGGCGCCGAACGGGCCTGGCTCATCTGTGACGATCCGGCGCACGGCTGGGTGCGCGAGGAGTGGACGGATCTTCCCGTCGACCCCCGGCTGACGGAATGATGGGCGGGTGCGAATCGCACGCGTCGGTCCCGGCATACCCCGACATATCAACTCTCCTGCTCGAGAACGGAACGATCAGAGGCCATGAGCACTCCCACGCGTATCACCCACCTTGTCAATGGCGTCCCGTGGGAGGGCACGGCCGAGCGGACGTCGCCGGTGTTCAATCCGGCGACGGGCGTGCAGACCGGTGAGCTGGATCTGGCCTCGGCTGAGCTGGTCGGGGAGGTCGTCGGGGTTGCGAAGGCGGCGTGGGAGTCGTCGTGGCAGCGGTCGTCGTTGACGCAGCGCACGCAGGTGCTGTTCAAGTTCCGTGAGCTGCTCAATGCGAAGAAGGCGGATATCGGAGCGCTGATCACTGCTGAGCACGGCAAGGTTCTCTCCGATGCCGAGGGTGAGGTGACCCGGGGGCTGGAGGTCGCCGAGTTCGCGTGTGGGATCCCGCACCTGCTCAAGGGCGGTTTCAGCGAGAACGTCTCGACGAAGGTCGATGTGTACTCGATCCGGCAGTCTCTCGGTGTGGTGGCGGTCATCTCGCCGTTCAACTTCCCGGCGATGGTGCCGTTGTGGTTCGTGCCGATCGCGATCGCGTGTGGGAACGCGGTGGTCATCAAGCCCTCGGAGAAGGACCCCTCGGCGGTCAATGCGGTGGCTGAGCTGTGGGCCGAGGCGGGACTGCCGGACGGGGTGCTCAATGTCGTGCACGGCGACAAGGAGGCGGTCGATGCGCTGCTGGAGCACCCGGATGTCAAGGCGATCAGTTTCGTGGGGTCGACCCCGATCGCCGAGTATGTCTATGACGTCGGCACGCGCAACGGCAAGCGGGTTCAGGCGCTCGGTGGGGCGAAGAACCACATGCTCGTGCTGCCGGATGCGGACCTGGACCTGGCCGCGGATGCGGCGGTCAATGCCGGGTTCGGGTCGGCCGGGGAGCGGTGCATGGCGATCTCGGCGCTGGTGGCGGTCGAACCGGTCGCTGATGAGCTCATCGCCAAGATCACCGACCGGATGGGCAAGCTCGTCACCGGCGACGGCACCCGGGAGACCGATATGGGTCCGCTGGTGACTGCGGCGCACCGCGACAAGGTGGCCTCCTATCTGGACTCCGGTGTCGCCGACGGGGCGACCCTGGTCGTGGACGGCCGGGAGGGGGATGTCGACGCCGACGGGGAGGGGTTCTTCCTGCGACCGACCCTGTTCGACAACGTCACCCCGGGGATGGGGGTCTATGACGACGAGATCTTCGGGCCCGTGCTCTCGGTGGTCCGGGTGGGTTCCTATGACGAGGGTCTGGAGCTGATCAACGCCAACACGTACGGCAATGGCACGGCGATCTTCACCAACGACGGCGGCGCGGCACGCCGCTTCCAGAACGAGGTCGAGGTCGGCATGGTCGGCATCAACGTGCCGATCCCGGTGCCGATGGCGTACTTCTCCTTCGGCGGCTGGAAGTCCAGCCTCTTCGGCGACTCCCACGCCCACGGCATGGAGGGCGTGCACTTCTTCACCCGCGGCAAGGTCGTCACCTCCCGCTGGCTCGACCCCAGCCACGGCGGCCTCAACCTCGGCTTCCCCCAGAACGACTGAGCTCGAGACGCGACGCTCTGCTCGAGACGCGGCGCTTGGGCAGGCTGCGGCGAAATAGCGCCGCAGAGCCTGCAAGCGCCGCGTCTCGGCACGACCGCCGCAGAAACCCCACACCGCCTCCGGTGATCCTCGTCGACACCTCCGTCTGGGTGGATCTCCTGCGGGGTGGGGGCAAGCCGGCCACGCGGGAGCTTGAGCGGCGGATGAGTCGTCCCGCCGACCTCGCGTGCACGGAGCCGGTGGCCATGGAGCTGCTCGCGGGGGGCCGCGGCCCTGAGCTGGACCGGGTCGAGCGCCTGGGCACGGGTCTGGTCTCGCTCACAGTCGAGCCGTTTGTCGACTATCGAGCAGCCGCGGGCATCTATCGCCTGGTGCGCGGGTCCGGCCACACCGTCCACTCCCTCCAGGACTGCCTCATCGCCGCCATCGCCATCAGGCACGGCGTGACCCTGCTCGACCACGACCGTGACTACGAGCGGATCTCCGACCGGGTCCGCCCGACCGCCGGCTCGAGCACCGCCCCGACCGGACAGGTGGGTTGACGAATGGCCAGCACCCTCGATCTGTCCGCCCGGTTGGCGACGGCCCGGCTCCGCGACAGCCGCGGCACCTGCGCCCTCGACGTCTTCGCCGTGGCGGCGTTCGCCGTCGCGAGCGCCCTGGCGTTCGTCGTCGCCTCCGGCACGTGGATGTTCGCCGCCCGCCGGCACACCCCACCGGCCTGGCTGGTCCGCGCAGACGAGCCGGGCCTGGCGGAGGGGGCGACCACCGCATACCTCGCCCTGGCGGTCTTCGCCTGTGCCCTGCTCATCCTTCCGGTCCTCGGTCTCGGCGGTGCGGCCGCCCGACTGGGCGCCCATGGTCGGGCCCGCCGGCTCGCGTCGCTACGGCTCGTCGGCATGATGAGCGGTGAGGTCGTCGGGATGTCCGTTGTCGAGAGCCTCGTCCAGGCCGCGATCGGCATCGTCCTCGGCGCCGGTCTCTGGCTCGCGAGCACACCGCTGCTGACGATGCTCACCTTCCAGAACCAGCGCATCGGCTTCAGCGAGCTGCTCATGCCGTGGTGGCTGTGGCTCGCGATCGCGCTCGTCGTCCTCGCCCTCGCCGCGGTCTCGACCGTCCTCGGGCTGACCCGGGTGCGGATCTCCCCGCTCGGGGTCGCCCACCAGACGACGAGTCCGGCGATGCGGGCCTGGCGGGTGCTCGCACTCGTCCTCGGCGTCGTCGCCGTGTCCAGCCTCGGCTCGATCATTCAGATGGAGGTGCGGCTCGTCGTCATCATGCTCATGTTCGCCGGGATCATGTTCTTCGCGATCGCGATGATGAACCTCTTCGCCCCCTGGGTGCTTCAGCTGCTCGCCCGGATCGGCTCCCGCACCCGTTCACCGGCCCGGCTCATCGCGATGCGCCGCATCGTCGCCGACCCGCGCTCGGCCTGGCGCAATGTGTCCGCCCTCGGCCTCATCGGGTTCATCGTCGGCCTGTTCTCGACCCTTCCGATCGGTGAGATCCACTCCAACCCGGACGAAGCGGTCATGCTCGCCGACATCCGTCAGGGCGCTCTGCTGACCTTCGGCATCGCTCTGCTCGTCGGAGCGGCCGGGACCGTGCTTACGCAGAGCTCCGACGTCGTCGACCGGGCCGACGAGCTCGTCGCGCTTGACCGGATGGGCGTGCCCCGCTCGGTCGACGCCGCCGCCCGCCGGCACCAGGTGTTCCTGCCGCTCGTCGTCACGCTCGGCACGTCGATGGCGCTCGGTGCGCTCGCTGCGCTGCCGCTCGTCGCGCAGATGGACTCGGTCTTCGCCATGGGTGTCTCGAGCCTGACGATCATCGGCTCGGTGTTCCTCGTCGCCCTCGTGCTCACCCTGCTCGCTGCCGAGTCCACCCGCCCGCTGCGAAACCGGGCGCTCGCCACGGTGGCCCGCCGCAACGACTGACCCATGCGTGAACGGGTCAGGACTCGGCGAGGTCCTTGAGCCGGGTGAGGGAGGCGTGCAGGCGGTCGGCCGTCGTGCGGCGAGCCCGGTCCACCCGGGTCGGGTCGGTCAGTCCGGTCCAGTCATAGGTATGCGTCACGCGGGTCATCCCGTTCGGCAACGGCTCGAGTTCCCACCGCCAGAGATGACCGGGTTGGGGCTCGCCGACCGGGGACGGCTTCCACGCGATGCGCCGACCCTCCTCGAACTCGACGACCTCGTTCTCGCGCTCCTTCGTCGGCGCGGGGGTCGACTCGGTCAGGGTCATGACGAACACATCACCGACAGCGCGCACCCGCTGCCCTTGCGCCGCGGTGGCGAGGTTGTCATTGCCGTCCCACTCCGGCTGGCGCGCCGGGTCGGCGATGAGTTCGAAGATGGTCGCGGCGTCGGCGGCGATGTCCTGGCTGGCGCTGGTCACCCGGTCGTTCATGGCTCTATTGAACACGGCCAGGCGGCTGGCGCATCATGGACAAATATGGACAAATTCAGTAGGCTGACGCTTGTTCGAGATGCCGAGAGGAGCACTCACATGCCGAAGGTCGCCGTGGTTGGGAGCTATGGAGTCGGGCTGACCATGCGGGTGCCGCGGATGCCGGTGGCCGGAGAGACGCTCTCGGGTGGAGAGTTCTCCTCCGGGCACGGCGGGAAGGGCTCGAACCAGGCCGTGCAGGCCGCGCGCCTTGGTGCGCAGGTGGACTTCTTCACCGCCATCGGTGCCGATGACCTCGGCCGAGGCGGCCGGACGTTATGGAGCGACGAGGGCATCACCGCTCACCCGGTCGTCTTCGAGGATGTCGCGACGATGGCTGGAGTGATCCTCGTGGAGGAGTCCGGGGAGAACCGCATCGTCATCGCCGGTGGGACGCTGGACCGGCTCACAACGCAGCATCTCATGGACTTCGAGCCCGTGCTCGCTGCCGCGGACATCGTCGTCGTCTCGCTCGAGATCCCCGTCCCGGTCGCGGTCCGGGCGCTCGAGCTGGCGGCCGGCGCCGGAACCCGCACCCTCCTCAATCCCGCGCCGGCGACGGCCCTGCCCGACGAGGTCTGGAGCGCGGTCGACGTCCTCACCCCCAACGCCACCGAGGCCGCCATCCTCCTCGGCATCGACCCGAGAGCTGCCGAGACCGAGCCCGCCGACGACCTTGCCAGGCGCCTCCATGACCGGACCGGCGCCACCATCCTCCTGACGCGAGGTGGCGACGGGGTCCTCGTCTGTCACGATGGCGAGATCACTGCGGTGCCCGCGGTTCCCGCCACGGCAGTGATCGACACGACCGGTGCCGGCGACGCCTTCACCGGCGCCGCAGCCGTGGCGATCGCCGAGGGTGCCGACCCTGTCGACGCCGCCCGCTTCGCAGCGACGGTCGGCGCCTGGGTCGTCGCGCACCACGAAGTCATTCCTGCCCTGCCCCACCGCCACGAGATCGAAGGACGACCCGCATGACCCGACCATCAGACCCCGGCGAGCTGACCGGGAAGGTGCTGGCCGCATACATCCAACACACGAAGATCGCTGTTGGCACCACCCGCGAACAGATGCTCACCCACCTGCAGGAGTGCCTTGACCACGGCTTCGACGCAGCGATGGTGGCCGGCTCCTGGGTGCCGCTCGCGGCCGAGGTGCTGGCCGGGACAGACATCACCGTTGCCTCCGCCCTCGATTTCCCGACAGTAGGGGTGATGACGAGTGCAGGCAAGGCTGCCGAGGCCGCGGAACTGGTTCGGCTGGGTGCCCGCGAGCTCGACATCGGTGTCCAGGTCGGCTGGCTGAAGAGCGGGGACCACGACGCGTTCCGCGAGGACATCGCCGGAGTCGTACGCGCTGCCGGAGTCCCGGTCAAGGTGATGCTCGAGCTGCCCCTGCTCACCGACGCCGAGAAGGAGGCTGCCGTCGAGCTGGCGTGTGAGGCCGGCGCGGCGTACCTGAAGAACGCGAGCAGTGGGGCGATCGAGACCGCCAACCCGCAGAGCATCCGCTATCTCGTCGAACGCGCGCCCGAGGGCGTCCTCGTGAAAGCCTCCGGCGGCATCACGAATCGATCCCAGGTGGTCGCGCTGCTCCAGGCCGGAGCGGCCAAGGTCGGGACGAGCGCCGGGATCGCCATCGTCACCGACACTTCGGACGACTCGACGACGAGCTACTGACCGGTCCGCGACCGGAGGAACCACCCATGCCGCGCCGCCCCGTCCCAAACGTCACCACGATCGACCGCACGGTCCTCGACCCCTCGGCGCCGACACCGCTGCACGTGCAGATCTCGGACTGGCTGCGCGGCAAGATCGACAGCGGCGCCTGGCCGGAACACTTCCGCCTCCCTCCGGAGCCGTCCCTGGCTGCCGAGCTCGGTGTTAGCCGCGGCACCCTGCGCCGCGCCATCGGTGCCCTGGTGGCCGACGGTCTGCTCACCCAGACCCCCGGCCGGGGCACCTTCGTCACGGGCACGATCGTGGAATCGCAGCTGGCGCAACGGCTCACGACCCTCAACGAAACCTTCCTCGATGCCGGCCAGCCCCTCACGACCCAGGTCATCGCCGTGGAGAAGGTGACGCTGTCAGCCCCTCTCGTGGCCCTCCTTGAGACGACCCCGCAGGTCGAGGTGCTCCGGCTGGAGAGGGTGCGCCATCTCGACGGGGTGCCCGTGGCCAGGTTGATCAACCTCGTCCGGCTCGATGTGGCGCCCGGCCTGGAGAAGGTCGACTTCGCGACCCGGCCGCTGTTCGAGGCTCTCGAGCATGACTACGACCTCGACATCGCCAGCGCCCGGCGCAGCTTCGATGCCGTCCTCGCCGGGACGGACAACGCTGAGCTGCTCGAGGTGGACCCGGGCGCTCCGCTGCTCCACCTTGAGCAGCTGACGCGTGCGGCCGACGGCACGCCGATCGAGTACTCCGACGTCTGGTTGCGCGCCGATCGCCTGCGCGTGACCTCCCTGCTCACCCGACACTGACTCGCCATCCCGCCCCACGACCATCCAGGAGCTCGCTGTGACCATCCCTGTCATCATCGACACCGACACCGCGCAGGACGACTGCGTGACAATCATCGCCGGAATGATGGACCCGGTCGCCGAGGTCCGCGCGATCACGATGGTCGCCGGCAACGTCGGGTTCGACCAGCAGGTCCGCAATGCCCATCTCACGCTCAACGCGCTCGGGATGCTCGGCGAGGTGCCGATCTTTCTCGGATGCCGACGGCCCGTGCTCGTGCCGTGGGTATCGGCGGAGAATGTCCACGGCGACGGCAGTGGGGGCCTGCGCATCGACGAGCAGGGACTGCGGACGGAGGACGAGCATGGCGTCGATGCGCTGCTGCGGCTCACTGCCGAGGCGCCGGGTGAGATCTCCATCGTCGCGATTGGCCCGCTGACCAATCTCGCCGTCGCCGCGATCAAGGACCCGACCTTCCCCGCCCGGGTCAAGCGGCTCGTCATCATGGGCGGCTCGAACAACGGCCGCGGAAATATCACTCCGGCAGGGGAGTTCAACTTCTATGTCGACCCGCACGCGGCGCGGATCGTCTTCGAGGCCGGCTTCGACATCACCCTCGTCCCGTGGGCACCGCTCACCTTGAACGACGCGGTCTTCAAGCGCGACCAGCTCGCCGAGATCGCGTCGCTAGGAACACCATTGTCCGAGTTCTTCGGTCACGTCTGCGCCTCGACCCTGGCGTTCGACGAGTCGGTCGGCATCCCGGGCACGACCCACCCGGACTCGCTGTCCCTCACGGTGCTGCTCCATCCGGAGCTCGTCACCCGGTCCGCACGCCAGCATGTCGCGATCGAGTGCGACTCCGAGCTGACCCGCGGATACTCGGCGATCTCCTGGGGTGTCCACGGTCTCGAGCCCAACGCGGAAGTCATCGAGGCCGTCGACGGGGAGGCGTTCTATGCCTATCTCAAGGGAATTCTCGCGACGCGGACCGAGCCGAACCGGCCCTATCTGGCCCGCGGATAGCGCCCGACGGACGGCGTAGCCTGCGGGTATGACCATGCGGATCTCCCGAGTCGTCGTCGCCTCACCCGATGCAGCCGCGACTGCTGCCGCCTGGGAGCGCCTCGGCGTCGCCCTTCCGGTCGAAGTCCGTGCAGCCGCCGATGGCGAACCGGCCGGGCTGGTCGAGATCGGTCTCGCGGTTCCCGATGTCGAGGCGACGGCACGGTTGCTCGCGCGGCGGGGTCTGCAGGTCGAGGCAGACCTGGTGACCATCGAGGGGTCGCGGTGGCGCCTCATCGAGGACGCCGAGGACCCGCCCGCCGCGGACGGTCTCGCCCTGGACCAGCTCGTCGTGGCCGCCGCCGACGCGACGCGCGCGGTCGCCGACTACGGTGCTCGGCTCGGACTCGACCTGCGACTCGACCGGGACACCGACTTCGGCTTCCGCGGGCTCTTCTTCCGGTGCGGTGATGCGGTCGTCGAGGTCACCGTGTCGAGCGGAGCAGCGCTGCGGTCCGACACCTTCGCCGGGTTGGCCTGGCGATGCAGGGATCTGGCTGCCGAGCGGGCCCGGCTGCTGGCTTCCAGGACCCAGATGTCCGAGATCAGAGTCGGACGCAAGCCGGGCACCGTCGTCGCCACCGTGCGTGCCCCGGACCTGCAAGTGCCGACGCTGCTCATCGGTCCCGCGGACTGACCGCGGGACGGTGTTCTCCCAGGTCGGGACATTGGACACCCCCTAGCCTGCAAGGGCGAGTGAAACCACTGCCCAGTTGCACGACCGACCGGTCGTGACCGGGGGCTCGCCCTGGGCAGCGATCGCCGCTGTCCCCTTTTCCGCAAGGAGATGCACATGCGCAGGTTCCTCGTTTCCGCTGTCGCTGCAGCAGCCCTGCTGGCGGGGCCGTCAGCGGCCCTCGCC
>JAAYSB010000187.1 GCA_012518475.1 Intrasporangiaceae bacterium
GGTCAGCTGTAGACGTGCCGAGCGAGCGTGCCGATGTCCTTGAGCCCGCGATATGCCTCGGCATAGTCCAGGCCGTAGCCCACGACGAACTCGTTGGGGATGTCGAAGCCCACCCAGGTGCAGTCGATCTCGACCTTGGCGGCCTCGGGCTTGCGCAGCAGCGTGCAGATCTCGACGCTTGCCGGGTTGCGTGACTCGAGGTTCGACCGGATCCAGGACAGCGTCAGCCCGGAGTCGACGATGTCCTCGACGATGAGCACGTGCTTGCCGGTGATGTCGGTGTCGAGGTCCTTGAGGATGCGCACCACACCTGACGACTTCGTGCCCGACCCGTAGGACGAGACCGCCATCCAGTCCACCGGAGCAGAGAACCGCAGGTGGCGCATGAGATCGGCCATGACCATGATCGCGCCCTTGAGGACCCCGACGAGAAGGACGTCCTTGCCTTCGTACTCGTCCGCGATCTCCTCGGCGAGCACCGCGAGTCGATCCTGGATCTGGTCATTGGTGATGAGGACCTTCTCGAGGTCCTTGCCCATCGCTGCGCTGTCCACCTGCCCTATTCAACCGGAAGAGCGGGGGTGATGTGCACCCGCCCCTGACGCCGGCTCACTTCGAGACGTCCGGGAACGTTGAGCGGCCCCTGTCCGCTCCAGTGGGTGAGCAGCCGGTCACACGCGTCGGTATGCGTGGAGCCGGTCTGTCCGGCCGGCGCGCCGGCCTCGGTGAGCAGGATCCGCCAGACCCGGGACCGCACCGGACCGGGGATCGCCGCGAGGTCACCGACCGAAATCGGCCCGCTCGGCGGCAGTCCGTCGCGGGCCGCGGTGGCGAGCGCGTCGAGGTGGTCGGCGTCGGCACGGAGCTGGTCCGCTGAGCGGGCCAGCGCAGCCGCGACTCCGGGTCCGAGGTCCCGGTCCAGGTCGGCGAGGGCCCGCCGGGCCCGGACCCGGGTGAAGGCCGGGTCGTCGTTCATCGGGTCGTCCCAGAACTCGACGTCCTCGGCGGCGCACGCCGCTCGGGTCTCCTCCCGGCTGATGCCGAGGAGGGGGCGACGGAAGGGACCACGGGAGCGGGGCATACCCGACAACGAGCGGGTCCCCGAGCCCCGGGTGAGTCCGAGGAGGACCTGTTCGGCCTGGTCGTCCCGGGTGTGGCCCAGGAGGACGGCGACGGCGCCGTGGCGCTCGGCCGCATCGGTGAGTGCGGCATACCGGGCCTCGCGGGCGGCGGCCTCCAGACCGGTGCCTTCATCGACGACGGCGACCGTGACGATCTCCACAGGGTGCAGTCCGAGTGCGCGGCACGTGCCCGCAGCCTGCTCGGCCACCTGGGCGGAGTCCGGTTGGAGCCCGTGGTCGACGATCACCGCACCCGCGTTGTCCCACTCGAACGCGAGCGCATCGGCGAGCGCGAGCGAGTCCGCTCCGCCGGACACAGCGACCAGGACCAGTGGACTGCGAACCGGAGTGGTTGACCTCGAACCGGAGATGTTCCGGTCTGAGGTCGAGGACTTCTTCCCAGGGAAGACGAGCTGCGGTTCGGCGGCCAGGCAGGTCCGGACGGCGGAGCGGATCGCGGCGACCGCGGGGTGCGGGCGGCCGGGAGCACGGCGACCCCTCGTCA
>JAAYSB010000188.1 GCA_012518475.1 Intrasporangiaceae bacterium
ACGCTCACGTCGTTGGCCTGGATCCGGATGCCGTCGTTGGCGGAGTGAACGTTGGCATGGCGCACCGTCCCGCCACCCTCGAAGAAGATTCCGAGGCCGGTGCCGCCGAGGTTGTCGACCTCGACGTGCTCGATCAGGGTGCCGGTGGTGCCGGACTGGATGTGGATCGGATACAGGTCGGTGTCGGTCGAGACCCGGCTGTTGCGGATCGTCACGTTGCCCGCGGCGACGATGATCCGGCCGCTGACGTCCAACCCGTCGATCACGGCGCCGTCGTTGGTGACGGTCAGGCCGGAGGAGGGACTCAGGGTCACACCGGCCGGAACCCCGGTGGTGCTCTCGTCGGGGAACGTCGGCTGATCAGGGACGGCGGCGGTGGTGGCGCTCGGTTGCGGGCCCACGTGCTCCACGGGGGCGTCTTCAGTCTGCGCGCTGTCCCCGGCCGACGACGAGCACCCGAGCAACGTCGGGCTCAGGGCGACGACGACAGCAGTCCGCCGCAGCCGCGGTGACCGGTGACCGTGTGGATCCGGCGCGCAGGCTGCTCGTCGTCTCATGGCTCGCGGGTCAGTCGGCCACGCGCGGCCGCTCCCTGCGGCACTGCGCCGGTCAGCTCGTCGAACACCTTGACATAGGCCTGCGCCTGGAGCTCCCAGGCGAGCTCGGACTCGATTCGTTCGCGGCCGATCCGGCCCATGGTGCCCCGTCTTTCCGGGTCGTCGAGGAGCTGGGCGATCGACCGGGCCGCCTCGACGGCGTCGCCACCCGAGACATAGACGGCTGCGTCCTGGGCGCACCGGCGCGTCTCTCGCAGGTCGGTGGCGACGGTCGGCAGCTCGTGCGCCATGTACTCGAGGGTCTTGTTCATCGTGGACCGGTGGTTGAACTCGTTCTGCGGGTCCGGGGTGACCCCGAGGTCGGCGGTGGACAGCCATCGGCCGAGCTCCTCGTGATCCACCCGCCCGGTGAACTGGACCCATCGATCCAGTCCGCGCCGGGTGCTCTCGGCCCGCAGGTCCTCGAGGCTGTCCCCGAAGCCGAGGAGAGCGAACCGCGTGTCCGCCCGCCCGAGCCCGTGGACATAGGCATCGATCCAGGCGAGCAGCGAGTCCACCCCGTCCTGGGGACCCATGATCCCGACATAGCAGACGAGGTGCTCGAACTCGCCCCGCAGCTCGCCGTGCGAGGGGCCTCGCTTCATCACGGTGGCATCAGGGGTGCTCATGACCACCGCCGAGTGCTCCGCGCGGATGCAACCGCGCTCAAGCGCGATCTCCTGGTATGCGGGGTTGGGTGAGATCACCCTGTCGGCCACGCGATAGGTCTGGCGCTCCAGCCACAGCAGCCCCCGGTGCAGAGCTCCCCGGGACCCGAATCGTGCTTCGTACACCTCGGGGCACAGGTCGTGCTGGTCGAAGACGAACGCCCGTCCGCGCAGCTTCCACAGAGCCCCCAGCGGCCAGAAGGTGTCCGGGGGGTTGCACGCCTGGAGGACGTCGAACGGTGCGTCCCGGTGGATGCGCAGACTCAGCTGTGCCGTGCGTGCGAGGCAGACGCCGAACTCCCAGAAGTAGCCCGCGGCTCCCCCTGTGCCGCCCTCCGGGGCCGTGTAGGAGTGCACCGTCGTGCCGTCCAGCTCGTGGCGGTCCGGCTCACCAGGATGCTCCTTCGGGCAGATCACACTCACCCGGTATCCCGCGTCGACCAGCGCCCGGCACTCGTTGCGCACCCGGCGGTCCAGCCGCAGCGGGAGGTTCTCGATGATGATCACGACGTGCCGGCGCGCTGCTGCGCCGAGGGAGGGACTCCGTCGGCGTCCGAGGCGCGTCATTCGCCTGCTCATCTGCACAGGACTCCTCATTTCACGCAACGACTCAGCCGGTGTCCCGGGCGATCTCGTCGCGCCCAGGGAGGTCCCGAGCCTACCCGCCGGGGGGCGTCCTGCCATGGACTCTGCGCACACCCTGGCCGAAGGGATGATGCTCGATGGACCCCGGTCGGCTGTGGCCCGCCGGCCCGGTGGCCCAGTGCTTACACTCTCGTATGCCCCCCACCGAGCGACCGACGGTCGCCGCTGCCGAGAGTGCTGCGATCGCTCGTGTCCTCGCCCAGTTCGGCGTCAGTGGCCCACCGGCCTCGGTGTGGCTCCTGGCCGCTCGGACCCGGCACCAGACCTACCTCATCGAGGCCGGCGGGAACCGGTGGGTCGTCAAGCGGCATCTCTCTCCCGGCGGGACCGACCAGCCCCGCTCGCACCGTTTCGAATCCCTCCTCGGGGAGCGTGGATTCCCGGTGGCCCGGATCCAGCACACACCCGCCGGACAGACACTCGTGCAGGAGGGCGCCGCACGCTATTCCCTGCACGCCTGGGTCGAGGGGTGCCATCTGAGCATCGCCGATCGCGACGAGATCCTCACCGACCACCCGAGCCTCGTCGAGTCCCTCGCGACCATGGTCGGGACCCTGCACCGGATCGGCTCCGAGCTGGCCGACACCGGCGGGACGGGGTCCTCGGAGACCGACCGGCTCCTGCGCGCGCCGCAGCAGCTGACCAGTGCTCTGGGGGAGCGCCGCGGTCCGGCTCCGTCGCGGCTGATCAGGCTCCGGCTCAGACCGCGCAAGTCGGACTTCGACCGGTGGATCCTCGACTCGATGCCGGCTGTCGTCGACGCCGCTGCCTGGCTCGAGAGCCAGTCGCGCCAGTCGTTGTCGTCCTCAGACACCGGCCTGATCCACAACGACATCAACTGGGAGAACCTGCTCTTCGACGAGGAGCTGGGTGTGCAGGCTCTGCTCGACTTCGACAATACGATCGAGGCGCCGAGGGCGATCGAGGTCGGCGCCGCCGCCGTGGTCCTCGTCGGCTCGGACCTGCAGCGAGTCGACCGTTTCGTCGCCGCCTATGAGGAGGCCCGCGGCACGGCAGTGGACCACCGAGGCGTGGACCAGGCCATGGTGCTCAAGTGCACCCGGTCGATCCTCGTCTCGGTGCGCAGCTATCTGAGTGGCGAGGTCGAGGACACGGCGCGGCTCATGCAGTGGTGTGGGCACCTGTATGCGTCGCTCACCGACCTGCGCTCCCGCACCGGTGCGGGATCCTAGATCTCCGGGATCTCGGCGACCAGCTGCGGCGGGAGGTGGAGGTACTCGGTGCTGCGGCGCTTCTGGTCGATGTCCCGATAGACCCGCTCGAGCTGTTCGGCGGTGAGCCCGGCAGCCGCAGCTACCTCCTCCGCCGGCACGTCGTTGTTCTTCCCGTACAGGCACAGGTCCATCTGCGCGTGCGGGAGGGAGAAGTAGAACTCCTCCTGCGACTGGGGCAGCGAGTAGGTGTCGGTCGTCGGGGGACGCAGGCGGATCTCCTCCGGGACGCCGAGGTGCTCGGCCAGCGCATACACCTGCGTCTTGTACAGGTGGGCGATGGGTTTGACGTCGGCTGCGCCGTCGCCGAGCTTGACGAAGAACCCCTGGTCGTACTCGAGCCGGTTCGGTGTCCCTGCCACCACATAGTTGAGCCGGTCCGCGTGGTAGTACTCGAAGGTCTTGCGCACCCGCTGCTTGAAGTTCGTTGCCGCCACGATGCCGAGATAGGCCTCAGGCGTGAGCCGGTGCGTCTCCTCCTCCCCGTCGGGCGGGACGACGACGACCGAGTACAGCCGATAGCTGTCTGAGTCGACGACTGAGGGCAGCACGATCTTCGAGCGATGCTGCGGCCCATAGTCGGGGCACACGAGCCGGATCGCGTCGTCGCGTCGACGGTAGGCACCGTAGGCATCGAGGACATCGGTGATGTCCTCGACCGTCGAGTCGATCCCGAGGGCGTCCGACAGGCTCGTGCTGATCCGGAGCGTCTCGGCGGAGGACTCCCGCTCCGGCATGTGGATGCCGAAGACCCGGTCCGGTCCCAGCGCGTGGACCGCGAGCGCTGCCGAGACGCTGGAGTCGATCCCACCGGAGAGCGCAACCACGACCCCCTTGCGGCGGGTGCGGCGGAGGTAGTCGGTGATCCGCGCCGTGAACTTCTCGGTCTCTGCGGCGAGGTCGATCTCGAGGGTCTGTGGTCCGAACGTCATCGGTCTCTCCTAGGTGCGAGTGGCGCGGTCGAGGATCACGGGCTGGGTCGGTGGGCGGGAGTACGAGGAGGACCCGTCGCCCTGGATGAACTGGGTGACGATCAGCTGGGTGGACAGCACCGCCAGGACTCTCATGTTGTCAGTGTTGCTCAGCCGGACTCCACCCGCGCGGCGGCACTTGGCGACAAGTGCCGTGACGGCCCGTGGCGCGAAGACCCCTCCCGCGGCGACTGCCTCGGCTGAGGTGACCTCATCGACCCAGTCCAGGTCGGGGCCGGCGAAGAAGCTCGCCGCGTCCGGGGACCGGTAGGGCTGCTTGGGTCGGGTGAGGATCTCCGTCGGCACGAGGTCACCGAAGGCTCGCTTGAGGATGTGCTTCTCGTCCAGGCCATGGAGCTTGTGCCGTGCCGGTAGCCGGTTCGCGACGTCGACGACGGTGCGGTCGAGGAAGGGGAAGCGGCCTTCGATGGACCCGGCCATAAGCATCCGGTCCCCCTGCGAGCTGAGGATGTAGCCGGGCAGCAGGGTGGTCATCTCCAGCCACTGGGAGCGCGCGAGTGGGTCCCACCCGGGCGCGTCCTCCGGCATGGTGGCCACGAGACCACCGGCCACGTCGACGGCCCAGTCGGGGTGCGGCACGGTCAAGGCGAGCAGGCTGGCCGTGGCGTCCCAGCGCGGTCGGTGCGAGAAGGCCGGGTCCGAGACCTCGAGGTTGCGCCCGAAGAACTCCCGTGCGAACGCAGGGGCCTGCCCCGGCGAGCGTGTCATCCACGGATACAGGAGCTGCAGTGCCATGGCGCGGACCTCCGAGTCGGGGTCGCGGGCGATGAACTCCCGCAGCCGGGCCTCGCGGAAGATGTCGTAGCCGGCGAAGACCTCGTCGGCACCCTCGCCGGTGACGACGACCTTGTATCCATGGTCCCGCACCAGGCCGGACAGCAGGTGCATGGGAGCCGGGGCGGCCCGCAGCACAGGGGTCTCGGTGTGCCAGACCACGGCTGGGAAGGCCGCTCCGATATCCGCGGCTCCCACAGTGATCTCGTGGTGGTCGGTCCCGAGCCGACGTGCCATCGCCTGCTGGAAGGACCCCTCGTCGAAGTCCGAGTCGGAGAAGCGGACGGAGAAGGTCTGCAGGGGCGCATCGGTGTACTTCGCAATGACGGCTGCGGTGATCGCCGAGTCGATCCCGCCCGAGAGGTAGGCCCCCACGGGCACGTCGCTGCGCAGGAAGCGCAGCCTGACCGCCTCGATCAGGGCCTCCCGGACGGCGTCGGTGCTCTGCTCGATGTCCTGCGGTTCCTCGTCTCCCCGGGATGGGAACTCGGGCTGCCAGTAGGGAGCCAGCTCCTCAGTGCCCTCGGCGACAGTGAGCAGGTGACCCGGGGGAACCTGTTCGACGCCCTCGAAGACCGTCCGGGGAGCGACCGTGCTCCAGAAGGTCATCGTCTGGGCCAGGCCCACCCTGTCCAGACTCCGCGGGACGTCCGGGTCGGCGAAGAGAGCCTTGACCTCGGAGGCGAAGAGGAACCGCCCGCCCACCCGGGTGAAGAACAGTGGGCGCACTCCCAGCCGGTCACGGGCCAGCACCAGCCGCCGCTCCCGGCGGTCCCAGATGGCCAGAGCCCACTGCCCGTTGAAGCGGTCGAAGCAGCCTTCACGCCACTGCTCCCATGCCCGCAGGATGACTTCGGTGTCGCTGCGGGTCCGGAACCGGTGGCCGAGGGCGAAGAGCTCCTCGCGCAGCTCGAGGTAGTTGAAGATCTCGCCGTTGAAGGTGATCCACAACGACTCGTCCGGGGTCGCCATCGGCTGGGCGCCCCCGGCGACGTCGATGATGGCCAGCCGTGCGTGCCCCAGCGCGATGTGGTCGTCGCGATAGATGCCGCTGCCGTCCGGGCCGCGGTGCGCGATCCGGGAGAGCATGCTCTCCATCAGCTCGATGCTGGGCGTGCCGTCAGGTGTCAGGGCCCCGGCGATCCCGCACATCAGGGCGCTCCGTCGAGGGCGTCCAGGACTCGCTCGATGGCGTCGCGCCGCCCGAGAGAGGCGACGGTCAACGTCTCCTCAGGCAGCCGGACCTCGCACCCGTCCTCGACTGCGACAGCGATCTGCAGCGCCTCGAGAATGCCCGCACCGGGTGGGAGCGGGAGGTCAAGCTCGTCGAGGACTCGACGTCGGTCAGCCGGCATGTCGGCTCACCCGCGTCCCGCCTTCACAGTGCCTCGGGAGTCGGCCAGGGGCTCGGAGTGCGCGAGGATCGTCATCGCGGGCCAGCCCCCCGTGCACCTCGAGGCGCGCGTCCCCAGCCGCCGGAGGGTCCGCGTGGAGAAGAGCCAGTAGTGCTCGCGGGTGTAGCCGTCGAAGCCCACCGCCGAGAAGGCCCGCTGCCTGGCCGGCTCGGGGAGCCAGTGCAGCAGGGGAATCATGAGGTGCGGCTCGATCGGGAACCAGCGGTTCGGGGTGGTGTGCAGATAGCCGAGGCGCGCGACGCGCTCGGACTCGGCGATCATCGCGCGCGCGCCATCGGGTCCGCCCACGTGCTCGATGACGGCGTTGCTGACAACGAAGTCGAAGGAGTCGTCCGGGAAGGGCAGGTGGCGTGCGTCGCCGCGCACGGTGGGTCGGCCCCACAGCTGTCCCTCGACCGATTCGTAGACCAGGCAGGTGACGTCGGCATGGGCGAGTAGCCCCCGCTCCACGGCCGACTCGGTGCCGATCCCCTCGTTCGGCGATGCCCCCACGAGGAGGACGCTCGCCCCGGCAGGGATGTTGGCACGAAGGAGCGCGACCTTCTGTCGCCGGGACCGGCTGCTCACCGCCCTCGCGAGCCGTCGCGCCGGACCTCGCTTCATCATCCTGACGATTGACATCTCACAGGCCTCGTTTCGACGCTCCGCCTCGCCTCCTGGTTCGACTCGCCCAGCCTACGTGAGGCCGGTACCCGATCCCTATACTTTGACGCACCGTGAATCAGCGAGGAGGCGACGTGCTGGACCTGCGGCTCGTCGTCGTCTCCTATCGGACGGCAGCGGACGTGGCTCGTCTCATCGCCA
>JAAYSB010000189.1 GCA_012518475.1 Intrasporangiaceae bacterium
CCGCAGCCGGCGCTCGGCCGGGCCCAGGTCCTCCTCGGGATACAGGGCGCGCAGCGGCGGGTCCTCGGCGACGCCGGCATAGAAGGCGGCGACGAGCCGCTCGAAGGTCGGTGCACCGCCGACCTGGTCATAGAAGCTCGGCTGGGGATCGGGGTTCGCTGGAGTGGAGTTCGCAGGAGTCGTCATGGGTTCCCCATTGTCCCAGTCCCACCGACCAGGGGAGGAGGAGGGCTGATCCCGGCGGCGTCGAGGGCGGCCTTGATCCGCTCGCGCAGCTCGCGCTGGACCCCGAAGTGCGCGTTCGGCACGCACTTGGCGATCGTCCGGATCGTCATCGTCGTCCCCGTGATCGACTCGACGCCGACGACGTTGGGCGCCTCGATGAGCGTGTCCTCCCACTGCGGGTCAGCGGCGAGCTGCTCGCCCACCTCGCGGAGCAGGGTGATGACCCGCTCGGCGTTCTCCGCATACGAGACCGACGTGTCGATCGTCGCGGTCGACCACCCCTGGGAGCGGTTGCCGATGCGGATGATCTCGCCGTTGCGGATGTACCAGACCACCCCGTTGGCGTCGCGCAGCCGGGTCACGCGCAGTCCGACCTCCTCGACGGTGCCGGTCGCCTCACCGGTGTCGATGACGTCACCGACGCCGTACTGGTCCTCGAAGATCATGAAGACGCCGGAGAGGAAGTCCTTGACGAGGGCCTGGGCCCCGAAGCCGAGGGCGATGCCACCGACCCCGGCCGAGGCGAGGAGCGGCCCGAGGGGCAGGCCGAGGATCGCCATGATCGTGAGCAGCGTGACGAGCGTGATGACGAACGTGACGACCGAGCGCAGCAGCGACCCGAGGGTGCTCACCCGCTGGCTGTGCCGGGCGTGGTTGATGCCGGTCGCCTGCTCGAACAGCCGGGACCCGCGTGACGAGGATCGGGGCCGCTCGTTCTCCGGCCCGGCGTGCCGGGCGGTCATGGTTCGCACAACGCGGTTGATCGCGCGGTGGATGAGCCACCGCGCGACCAGAGCGAGGACGATGACCGCGAGGATCGACAAGCCCCGGGAGACCAGGGTCTGCTGGACCTCGCTCCACTCCTCCCAGAACTGCGGCATGGCGATCAGTGCCCTCCTGCTCAGGAGTCTTCGGCGTCGCGGACCTGGGCCCGCAGGGCACGCTCGATCGGGTCACGGTTCTCGGTGACGAGGCGGCGAAGCGACTGCTCCGCGTCCGTGTTGGCCGCCAGCCACGCGTTCGAGGCGTCGAGCAGCTCCTGCGAGGCGAGGACCCGGGGGTAGAAGCCCTCGACCACGGCCTCGAGAATGGCGTGCGAGCCCTTCTCCTCGACGGTCGCGAGCATGTCGTGGTAGCGGGCGATGAACGGGCCCAGCAGCTCAGCATTACCGCCGGGTCGGGAGAAGCCGATTCCGGTTGCGGCGACCATGGCGTTGGGCAGCCCGCTCTCGACGACGGCGGCCTGCCAGGCCTCCTCCTTGGCCTGGGCGGTCGGCCGGGCGGCCAGTGCCTTCGCGGCCCGCTCGCGCGCGGAGGAGGTGTCCTCGCGCTCGCGCTCGGCGCGGATCTCGTCAGCACCCGCGGCGCCGGCAGCAGCCAGGGCCGTGAGCAGGGTCCACCGCATCTCGAAGTCGACGACGAGCCCGTCCTGCTCCTGCGTCCCGTCGAGCAGGCCGGTGAAGGCGCTCACATCGTCGCCGGGGCCGGTGACGTTGGCGGTGGCCATGACGAGCTGGAGCTGGGCGTCGCTGCCGGCCTCCGCTCCGCGTGCCAGCTCCCACAGCGTCTCGCGCACCCGGGTGCGGGTGGACTCCCGCTGGGCAGGGTCGACATAGAAGAACAGAGCCGTCTGCAGCTGCTGGAGCAGTGTCCGCAGCAGGGTCGAGTCACTCTCGCCCGGGATCGTCGCCAGGACGAGGTCGATGAACGAGCGGGCGCCGAGCTCGGCGTCGCGGGTCATGTCCCAGGCCGAGCCGAGGAAGAGCGCGCGGGGGAGGGAGGAGCTGAACGCGCGAGGATAGGCCAGGCCAGTCTCGACCGAGCGCTGGTCGAGGCGGAGCTTGGCGTAGGCGAGGTCATCGTCGTTGACGAGGAGGAAGTCCGGTTGGGCGTTCCCGACGAGCTCCGGCACCTCGGTGCGGGCGCCGTCGACGTCGATCTCGACCCGGTCCACGCGCTCCAGGGTGGTGTCCTCGCCGTCCTGGCTCAGCGCATACAGACCGATCGCGAGCCGGTGCGGACGGATCGTCGGGTGGTCCTGCGGGGCGGTCTGCTCGATGACGGCGGAGGTGATGACCCCGTCGTCGTCGGTGTCGATGTGGGACCGGAGCGTGTTGACGCCCGCGGTCTCGAGCCATGCCGCCGACCAGGCGCGCAGGTCCCGGCCGCTGGTCGCCTCGAGCTCGTCGAGGAGGTCACTGAGCCGCGTGTTGCCCCAGGCGTGCTTGCGGAAGTAGGCGCGCAGACCCTCCCGGAACGGCTCGCGGCCGACATAGGCGACGAGCTGCTTGAGGACGCTCGCGCCCTTGGCATAGGTGATGCCGTCGAAGTTGACCTCGACGTCACGCAGGTCCCGGATCTCGGCGACGATCGGGTGCGTCGTCGAGAGCTGGTCCTCGCGATAGGCCCAGTCCTTCTCCATCGAGCTGAACGTCGTCCACGCGTCGGTCCACTGCGTGGCCTCGGCCTGGCAGGTCGTCGAGGCCCACTCGGCGAAGGACTCGTTGAGCCACAGGTCGTTCCACCACTTCATCGTCACGAGGTTGCCGAACCACATGTGGGCGAGCTCGTGGAGGACGGTCAGCGCCCGGCGCTCGACAAGGGCGTCGGGCACCCGCGAGCGGAAGACATAGACCTCGTTGAAGGTCACGCAGCCCGCGTTCTCCATCGCGCCCATGTTGTACTCCGGCGTGAAGAGCTGGTCGTACTTCTCGAAGGGGTAGGCGCAGTTGAACTCCTCCTCGAAGAAGGCGAAACCCTGCTTCGTGATCTCGAAGAGGTTGTCTGCGTCGAGATACGGCGAGAGCGACTTGCGGCAGTAGATCCCGAGGGGGACCTCCCCGCCCCGGCTCGTCAGGGAGTCCCGGACGACGTCGTAGGGACCGGCGACAAGCGCGGTGATGTAGCTCGAGATGCGCTGGGTCGGGGCGAAGCGCCAGACAGCCTTGGGCGTGACTGCTCCATCGTCGCCGGCGCCGCCCTCGAGGACCTCCGGCTCGGGGTCCGGGGCGTTGGAGATGACCTTCCAGTGGGCCGGCGCCGTGACGGTGAACTGGAACGTGCCCTTGAGGTCGGGCTGCTCGAACACGGGATACATCCGGCGGCTGTCCGGGACCTCGAACTGGCTGTAGAGGTAGACCTCGTCGTCGACCGGGTCGACGAAACGGTGCAGACCCTCACCGGTGTTCGTGTACAGACCCGTCGCGCGGATCGTCACGGTGTTCTCGGCGGCCAGACCGGGCAGGGTGATGCGGCTGTCCGCGAAGTGGGTGGCCGGGTCGAGCGAGTCGCCGTTGAGGACGATCTCCTCGACGGACTGACCGATGAAGTCGACGAAGGTCTGCGCGGAGCCGTCGTCTGAGCCCGCCTCGAGGTCAGCGGTGAACGTGATCGTGCTCGTCGTCGCGAAGGTCGCCTCGTCCGTGGTGAGGTCGAGCTCGACGACATAGCTGTCGACGGTGACGAGGTCGGAGCGGGTGGTCGCCTCGTCACGGGTGAGGTTGGTTCCGGGCACGGTGGGGGCACTCCTCAGGTGTGGTTGGGGATCGGCCCATCCTTCCACGGTGGAGACAGAGGTGCTGTCCGCTCAGCGTGATTGGATGGGCGCATGTCTCGTGAAGCCGCTGCCAGTGCAGCTGAGTTCTGGTTCGACCCCCTCTGCCCGTGGGCCTGGATGACCTCCCGCTGGATGATGGAGGTCGAGAAGGTCCGCGACGTCTCCGTCACCTGGTCGGTCATGTCGCTCTCGGTCCTCAACGACGGGCGCGACCTGGACGAGGGCTACCGCGCGCTCATGGACCGGAGCTGGGGCCCCGTCCGCGTCATCACCGCGGCCGCGAAGGCGCACGGCGCCGAGGTCATCAAGGCGCTCTACGACGCAATGGGGGAGCGGATCCACCACCGCGAGATGAAAGACTTCGACGAGGTCATCCGCGAGGCCCTCGCCGAGGTGGGCCTGCCGGCCGAGCTCGCCGAGGCCGCTCACTCCGACGTCGTCGACACCGAGCTGCGCGCCTCCCACCAGCGCGCGATAGACCTGGTCGGTGACGACGTCGGCACGCCGGTCGTCGCCGTCAACGGCATCGCCTTCTTCGGGCCGGTCGTCAGTCCGGCACCCAAGGGCGAAGCAGCCGGTCGGCTCTGGGACGGCTGCGTCCTCGTCGCCGGGACGGACGGCTTCTTCGAGCTGAAGCGGAGCCGCACCGTCGGCCCGATCTTCGACACTGAGCGTTCAGACGACGAGGGCTGACCGGTGGCGCGTATCCACATCGGCGGTGACCACGCGGCCTACGACCTGCTCGTCGACCTCGTGGCCACCCTCTCGGCCGACGGCCACGACGTCGTCAACCACGGGCCGTTCGACTACGACCCGGCCGACGACTATCCCGTCTTCGTGCTCCGCGCCGCTGAGGCGGTCGCCGCGGAGGAGGGCTCGTTCGGCATCGTCCTCGGTGGGTCCGGCAACGGTGAGCAGATGGCTGCGAACAAGGTCCCCGGGATCCGTGCTGCCCTCTGCTACTCCGACGAGCTGGCCAAGCTCGCCCGGGAGCACAACCACGCCCAGATCATCTCGATCGGGGCGCGGATGAACACCGTCGAGCAGGCCCGGGCCATGGTGCGGACCTTCCTGTCCACCGAGCCCGACGGTGAGGAGCGCCACCGGCGCCGGATCGAGATGATCTCCGCCTACGAGGCCGACCGGACGGTCCCTGACCTGCCCTGATGGCTGGGGCCGGTGCATACCCCACCGTTACCGTTTCGTTAACTGACGCTTCTCTGATAGCGGGTGCGCAACGTAGGCTGTGCTCGCACGTTGTCCCCAGTTGCACCAAGGTGAGTCATTGATTGTCGATCAGGAGCTCCGGGCGCAGAGTCGCGCCACGCTGCTCCCAGCGATGCACTCACTGCGACGGGCCGTCAGTCCCGTCGGAGCGCAGTGGATGGTTCTCGGGGTCACGCTGCTGTGGACGTCGATCACGTTCTACGGGCTGGTGCGGCACGAGCCGCTGACCCCCTGGGCCTCGGTCATCGGCATCGCCGTCTTCGCCGGACTCTTCCTCGCCCCGCGCCACCTCCTCATCGCCGACGCCGCCCTCCTCGCATCGCTGCTCGCGGCGCGGTTCCTCTTCGAGAACACCAAGCCGGCCTTCACCGGGGCCCTGGTCGTGCTCATCGCGGTCATGTCGCTGATGTTCTGGGTGGCCCGCTCGCGTGCCCGCATCGGGACGCAGGGCATCGGAGGCGACACGATCCTCGTCGACCTGCGCGACCGCCTGGCCCGGATGGGTGAGCTGCCCGCGCTGCCGGCCGGGTGGAAGGCCGAGAGCGCCGTCGCCAGCGCCTACGGCGACTCCTTCTCCGGCGACTTCGTCGTCGCCTCGATGGACCCGCAGAGTGAGAAGCTCGAGGTGGCGCTCGTCGACGTCAGCGGAAAGGGGACCAGGGCCGGGACCCGCTCGCTCCTCCTCAGTGGGGGCTTCGGCGGGCTGCTGTCCGCTGTGCCGGCCGAGGAGTTCCTCACGGCCGCGAACAGCTTCCTCACCCGGCAGGGGTGGCACGAGGGCTTCGCGACCGCAGTCCACGTCGCCGTCGACCTGCGCACCGGTGAGTACTCCGTCGGGTCCGCCGGACATCCTCCGGCGCTGCACCTGCGCAACTGCAACGGGGGCTGGGAGACGGTGAGCACCGGGGGTCCGCCGCTCGGCATCGTCGCGGACTTCCCATACCGGCGGGTGTCGGGGGTCCTCGACCGCGGCGACGCGCTCATGCTCTACACCGACGGCGTCATCGAGGCCAAGGAGACCGACCTCGACGACGGCATCGACCGGCTGCTCGGCGAGGCCGAGCGTGGCCGCACCTGCGGCTTCGAGGGGCTGGCGAAGAACGCGTGCGCCACGGCCCGCGCCGGGATGTCCGACGACCGCGCAGCCGTCGTCATCTGGCGCGAGTGAGCCCGACGTCCTGATGAGCCAGGGTGACCTGGGGCGCCACAGTGCTGCCCACGACCGAGACGCTGCCCACGACCGAGATGCTGCCCGCAACCGGGGTGAGATGACCGTCCACGGCGAGGCCGGCCCGGCTCGCGCCTGGATCCGGTCCTACGCCGCCCGCCGGGGCCGGCGTTCCGCACTCACCCTCGAGCGGGTCGAGCGCTTCCTCCCCGAACGACGCATTCCCGACGGCCCGCTCGACCAACATGCAGTCTTCGGACGGGTGGCTCCATTGGTCCTCGAGATCGGCTGCGGCCACGGGGCAGCGGCGATCGCCTACTGCCAGGCCCATCCCGACCACGACCTCCTCGCCGTCGACGTCCACACGCCCGGCATCGCCCGGATGATGGCTGCCGCCCATGACGCAGGCGTCGACAATCTCAAGGTCGCCCTCGGAGACGCCGTCTTCGTCCTGAGAGATCGGGTCCGGCCCGGGTCGCTGCACGCGGTGCACCTGTTCTTCCCCGACCCCTGGCCGAAGGACCGCCACGCCAAGCGGAGGTTCGTCAGTGCGTTCACTCTCGAGCTGATCTCCTCCCGGCTCGCTCCCGGGGGAGTGCTGCGGGTGGCGACGGACCAGGAGCTCTACGCGACGCATACCCTCGCGGCACTGGAGGCCCACGGCGGCTGGGACGTCGTCATCGGGGACCGCCCCGCGTGGCGGCCGACGGACGGGTTCGAGCGCAAGGGGATCGCTGCCGGGCGCGCGATCCACGACATCAGCGCCACCCGCTCCTAGCCGCACCGATCAGGTTCCTCCGCAGGATCAGGCTCTATAACGCCTCATTCTGCGGAAAGACCTGCTCAGTCGGCGATGCCCTCACGAGGAGCGACTCGAGCCGAGCTCGAACCAGGTCGACCGCGGCTGGGGACGGAGGCCGTGGCTCATGAGGAGCCGGGCGAGTGCCGACGTGCTGCGCGCCGTCGACCAGGTCCAGCGAGCGACGGGCTTGAACCTCCGCAGTCGGTCCTCTCGACGCTTCTCGTCCCAGAGCACCTGAGTGGCCTGCTCCGGTGTGGCTCCGGCCGGAACGCGATACTTGGTATGCCCGTCGCACTCGCCGATGAGGCGCTCCCAGTCGAAGTCCGTGAGCATCGTCCCGATGCGATCGCGATACTCCGCCTGCAGGACCGGCGGCGGGAAGCTCGCTCGGAACATCTGGAGCCGGGAGAGACTCTCCAACGGTGATCCGCTCAGCCCGTCGGCCAGGTCGACGACGAGTGCGGCGTTGCCGCGTCCCTTCGATCCCGGGACGAGCAGGTCGTACTCGGCGCGGAGCTCCTCACGCGTGCAGAGGGCACGCGCCAGCGCATTGTCCGCAGCGGCGAGGGCGGTGTCGAGAGTGCCGGTGCAGGCGAGGTCGATAACCGTGCGCGCCGGCGGAGTGACCAGCACTCCGTGGGTCCGGGTCCTTGGGACCGGTGGGGCACGGCGCACGCGGACGAACTGTGAGGGCCCCATGGTGTGCTCAGTGTCGAGAACGAGAATGTGCCTGGGCCAGGGCTCGATCCGCGGCAGCCGCCACATGGACGCCGCTGAGTGTCCGGCGAGAACGAGCGGAGTCGCCCCGGGTGAGCTGAGCAGAGTCGCGTGGGTGAAGGCCTGGTGGCGCTCCTCCGCGGCGAGTCCCTCCCACACGTCGGTGGGGAGCCAGATCCCACGCCGCACGGCATGCCACTGGCCCCGGGCCGGCTCTACACCCACTCGGCGCAGCTCGGTGCCGACCTTGAGCAGGGTTGGGTCGAAGGGTGGGCGCGGTTCCCAGGACATGCCCCAAGTCCATCAGCGACGGGCCGCGGGCCGCGGAAGATATCCACAACGGCGGTGGGCGTGGCGCCCTCCAGGGATGGTGACCCCGCACCGAACAGGTTCTTCCGCAGGATCAGGCTCTATAACGCCTCATTCTGCGGAATGACCTGTTCAGTGGGATCTGATGTGCGTCGCGCACGACGCGGCCTGGTCGGGGTAGCCGGATTTGAACCGGCGGCCTTCCGCTCCCAAAGCGGACGCGCTACCAACCTGCGCCATACCCCGGTGCCGCACGGTTCGATTTCAC
>JAAYSB010000190.1 GCA_012518475.1 Intrasporangiaceae bacterium
CCGTCGGTCCGGACACCTGGACATGGCTGCCGCCGAAGAGCGCGGCCAGAGCTCCCGCGATGACCGCGGTGATCAGCCCTGCGGTGGCGCCGAGTCCCGAGGTGATCCCGAAGGCAAGTGCCAGGGGCAGCGCCACGATGCCGACGGTGATGCCTGCCACGACATCGGACTTCGGGTGCTGGCTCATCGCGCGTAGGTCGCGCCCTCGCGGAGCCACGGCCCGCAGTCGACCGCCGAGCCATCGGACGCCGTCAGCAGTGGTGCTCTGCCACGAGGACGGCGATTCGGTGCTCACTCCCGGAGTATCTCGCACCGCTCAGTGAAACTGATCCGCAGGGGTCCGGGTCTCGTGGGTGGACTTCAGGTCGTCCCCGTCGCCCGCACTCCACCCACCACACACGACCACGGCGGCGAACCCGGCCCAGCAGTCGAGAGAGGCCTCGCCAGCGCCGGCCGCCTGCCTGTGCGTGAGCGCCTCCGGCAGACGGCACTACGAAGGAGGGAGGCGGGGCTCAGCGGGAGCTGGCCTTCTGGAAGCGGGAGACGGCGAACGGGATGAAGATCGCGAGCATCACGGCGGATCCGAGGAGCACCGTGAGCACCGGGTGCTGCATCGGGATGGTGTCGGGGACCGGCGCGGTGCCGACGTTGCCGAACAGGCTTCGAGCGGCCTGCACGAGGGCGGAGACAGGGTTCCAGTTGGCGATGACCTCGAGGACCTTCGGCAGGTTCTGCGGCTGGACGAAGGCGTTCGAGATGAAGGTCAGCGGGAACAGCACCATGAAGGAGGCGTTGTTGATGACCTCGGGGGTGCGCACGACGATCCCGAGCAGCACCATGACCCAGCTGAACGCATAGCTGAAGAGGAGCAGGACGCCGACTCCCGCGAGAAGGTGCAGGACGCCCTCGTGGAAGCGCCAGCCGATGAGGAATCCGCTGAGCATCATGATGACGATCGAGACCGCGTTGAGGACGAGGTCGGCGAGCGTCCGCCCGAACAGCACCGCCGAGTTCGCCATCGGCAGGGTGCGGAACCGGTCGATCATGCCTTCCTTGAGATCCTGAGCCATCTGATAGCCGCTGAACGTCGACCCGAACAGCACGGTCTGCCCGAAGATGCCCGCCATCAGGTAGTCGGTGTAGTCCGCCCCGTCGATCCGGATGGACCCGCCATAGACCTGCGAGAACAGCACCACGAACATGATCGGCTGGAGCACGGCGAACAGGAGGATCTCGGGGTTGCGCCGGAACTTGATCAGGTTGCGCCACGTCACCGTCTGCACGTCACTGAGCCAGGTGAGCAACGACGAGTCCGGCGCGGCGGTATGCCTCGCGACCGGGGTGGGCGACTGCTGGGTGCTCACGGGTTCAGCTCCTGTCCGGCAGGAGAGCTCGCATCATCGGCGCCTCCTGCGGCCTCCCGGCCGGTGAGGGAGAGGAAGACGTCGTCGAGAGTCGGCCGGCGCATACCGGCATCGTGCAGGGCGACCTGTGCTGCCGCCAGATCGGCGAGGACCCCCTGGAGGCCGTCGGTGCCGGCGCTGACGGGGACATCGAGGGCGCGCCCCGCCGCGTCGATGCGCACCTCACCTGCGCCGTGACGGGCGAGGATCTCACGAGCCGTCTCGGCG
>JAAYSB010000191.1 GCA_012518475.1 Intrasporangiaceae bacterium
CCGATCGCCAGCATCTGCTGCTCACCACCGGAGAGGTATCCAGCGACTTCGCCCTTGCGGCCTGCGAGCACCGGGAACATCGTGTAGATCCGGTCATACTTCTCCTGGAGGCCGGCGCCCCCCTGAGTGTGCGCGCCGACGCGCAGGTTCTCCTCCACGGTGAACTCGGTGAAGACCCGGCGGCCCTCCATGACCTGGCTGACGCCGGCCTTGACCACGCCGGCCGCCTTGCGGGTGTCGATGGTGCTGCCGTTGAGGCTGACGTGCCCCCGAGTGATCTTCCCGCGGTGGACGTCGAGCAGGCCGGTGATCGCCCGCAGCAGGGTCGTCTTGCCCGCGCCGTTGGCGCCGAGCACGGCGACGATCTTGTCCTGCGGCACGCTCAGACTCGCACCCCGGAGGGCGAGCATCACATCCTCATAGACAACCTCAAGGTTGTGGACGCCGAGCGACATTGCTCTCCTAGGCAGGCTCTGGGTTAGGTGTTGCCCTGAAACCTACGAAGAGAGTGGGTGTCTGCGGGGGTTTCTCCGCGTGCTGTTATCCAAACGTGACCGGCGAGTAACTTCCGCGCTGAGGGCCCTCGTCGGGCCCTGCCGACTCAGCGATCGGAGCTCCTCTTCCACAGGTTGATGCCGGACTCCACTGCGTGCTCGTCGATGCGGGCCAGCTCTTCTGCGGTGAAGTCCAGCCGGTCCACAGCACCGAGGGAGTCCTCGAGCTGGTCGACGCTGGAGGCGCCGATGAGGACCGAGGTGACGCGTTCGTCGCGCAGCGCCCAGGCAAGGGCCATCTGGGCGAGCGTCTGACCACGGGAGCCGGCCAGGTCGTTGAGTGCGCGCAGGTGGCGCACGGTCTCGTCGGTGAGCAGGTCGGCGGAGAGCGACTTGCCCTGCGTCATCCGCGAGCCCGTCGGGATCCCGTCGAGGTACTTCCCGGTGAGCATCCCCTGGGCAAGGGGACTGAAGGCGATGCAGCCGACCCCCTGCTCGCCGAGAACCTCGAGCAGGTCATCCTCGATCCACCGGTTGAGCAGCGAGTACGACGGCTGGTGGATGAGCAGGGGAGTGCCCAGCTCGGTGAGGATCTCGATCGCCTCCCGGGTCCGGGCGCCCGAGTACGAGGAGATCCCGACATAGAGGGCCTTGCCCTGCCGGACGAGGCTGTCGAGCGCACCCATGGTCTCCTCGAGCGGGGTCGTCTCGTCGAAGCGGTGGCTGTAGAAGATGTCGACATAGTCCAGGCCCATCCGTCGCAGGGACTGCTCGGCGCTCGCGATGACGTACTTGCGGGACCCGCCACCTTGACCGTAGGGGCCGGGCCACATGTCGTAGCCCGCCTTGGAGCTGATGATGAGCTCGTCACGATAGGGCCGGAAGTCGCGCGCGAAGATCGTCCCGAAGTTCCGCTCTGCCGATCCGTAGGGGGGCCCGTAGTTGTTCGCGAGGTCGAAGTGCGTCACCCCGCGGTCGAACGCCCGCCGCAGGATCGCCTGCTGGCGCTGCAGCGGGACGTCGTCGCCGAAGTTGTGCCACAGCCCGAGCGAGATCAGCGGAAGATCGAGGCCGGAGCGTCCGCACCGGCGGAATCCGATCCCGGTGTCGTAGCGGTCGTGGGCGGCGGTGTAGTCCAGCAGGTGGAACGTCATGGTTCCCATAGTGTCACTCGGCCCTGCCCGGTCTATGGTGGCCACAGGTCACGAGTGCCAGCAACACAAGCCCCGGCTTGCTGGCCGGCAACCCTCCTCTCGCGGTGGGGTGCCCCGGGTGAAGACCGGGCGGTCGGCTGTCAGCAGCCGCCCGCAAGCGCGGGTTCCTCCCGCATCGTCACTGCACCTGTTGACGAGCCCTGCGCGGGGCGCGTCACGACACGAGAAGGAGCTCTCGATGAGCGACACCTGGTCCTTCGAGACCAAGCAGATCCACGCCGGACAGGTCCCGGACCCCACCACAGGCGCCCGGGCCCTGCCGATCTATCAGACGACGTCCTACGTCTTCAAGGACACCGAGCACGCAGCGAACCTCTTCGCCCTGAGCGAGTTCGGCAACATCTACACGCGCATCATGAACCCGACGCAGGATGCCGTCGAGCAGCGCATCGCGGCGCTCGAAGGTGGCGTCGGCGCCCTGCTCGTCTCCTCCGGTCAGGCCGCCACCACCCTCGCCCTGCTCAACGTCGCGGAGTCCGGGGACCACGTCGTGGCCTCGGCTGCCCTGTACGGCGGGACGTTCAACCTGCTCAGGTACACGCTTCCGAAGATGGGGATCGAGGTGACGTTCGTCGAGGACGTCAACAACCCCGAGGCGTGGCAGTCCCAGGTCAAGGAGAACACCAAGGCGTTCTTCGGTGAGACCATCGCCAACCCGAAGTCCGTCGTGCTCGACATCGAGGCCATCGCGCAGGTGGCCCACGACCACGGTGTCCCGCTCATCGTCGACAACACCATCGCGACGCCGTTCGTCATCCGGCCGCTCGAGCACGGTGCCGACGTCGTCGTTCACTCGGCGACGAAGTACCTCAGCGGTCACGGCACCGTGATCGCCGGCGTCATCGTCGACGGCGGCACCTTCGACTACGCCAAGGACCCCGAGAAGTTCCCGAACTACAACACGCCCGAGGAGAGCTATCACGGCCTGCGCTTCGGCCCGGACCTCGGTGTGGGCAGCGCCCTCGGTGCCAACCTGGCCTACATCCTCAAGGCCCGCGTCCAGCTCCTGCGCGACATCGGCGCGGCGGTCTCGCCGTTCAACGCCTTCCTTGTCGCCCAGGGACTCGAGACGCTCAGCCTGCGCATCGAGCGGCACCTCGAGAATGCCCACAAGGTCGCGACCTTCCTCCAGGGTCACGACCAGGTCGAGTCGGTGAGCTGGGCCTCCCTCGAGGGCAGTGACGGCAAGGAGCTGGCCGACAAGTATGCGCCGAAGGGCTCGGGCGCAGTCCTCGCCTTCGAGATCGCCGGTGGCATCGAGGCCGGCAGGAAGTTCGTCGAGGGGCTCAGTCTGCACAGCCACGTCGCCAACCTCGGTGACGTGCGCTCGCTCGTCATCCACCCGGCATCGACCACCCACTCCCAGGGTGGCGACGAGGACCGTCTGGCTGCCGGTGTGACGCCGGGCCTCGTGCGACTCTCCGTCGGCATCGAGAACATCGACGACATCATCGCCGACCTCGAGGCGGGCTTCGCCGCAGCCAAGAGCTGACCGCCCCGGTCGCGGGCACCTCCCTGTGGATAACTCCCGGGGGGTGCCCGCGACTCGTGCCACCGTGGAGTCATGACGACTCTGCGTGTGGACGCCGCCACGATCCAGGAGCTCGGTGGAGAGCTCCGGCTTCTCGCCGGACACCTCGCTGGGCTCGAGGGCGCCAGGGGTCTGCGCCGGGACATCGGGCACGACACGGTGTCCTCGGCCCTCGATGACCTGCTCGGCAACTGGACCCTCGCCCGCGGTCAGCTCGCCCGCACTCTCGACGACCTCGGTGAGCTCGCGGGGGAGGCCGGCGCCGCATACCTCCTCGTCGAGCAGCATGTTCTCGACTCCCTCGGCTGCCGTCCGACCGCCTGCCCGGCCGCAGGTATTCCGCAGTGAACACCCTCGGCACGGTCATCCCGGTGACCGGTGACCCCGACGGGGTCCGGGAGCAGGCGCACGCGCTGCGGGACCTGGCGGCCCGGATCGCCGAGGTCGAGGTGCTGCTCGCCGACCTGCGCACGAGCGCGGTGTGGGAGAGCGCTTCCGGTGAGCGCTTCGGCACCGCTCTTGCGGCCCTGCCTCCGGTCCTCGGACTGCTCGCCGAGCGCTACCGGACAGCTGCCAGTGCGCTCCTCAGCTGGGTGGTCGACCTGCGCTCGGCCATGGTGACCACGGAGCGGGCCGCCGATGACCACCTCGCCGCCCGCATCGAGCTCGACGAGATCGAACGGGATCTGCAGCTCGCCGCCGCCGATCCCTCGACCGAGCGGTATGCCTCGCTCCGGTCCCGTCAGGCGGTGGCGTTCACGCGGGCCCAGGACGCCGAGGACCTGTGCTCGCGGGCCTGGCACCGGCTGCACGATGCGGCCGAGGCGTGCGCTGCGCGGCTGCGACTGGCATCGGCCGACACCCTTGTCGACGGCGCCGCCTTCTCCGCCGTGCGGACCTCGAGGTCGGCCGTCGCCGGGTTGACCGCCGCTCTCGGCGCCGCCGCGCTCGTGCCGGCGCCGACGCAGCCGTTCGCAGCGGCAGGAGCGGCTGTGGGGACCGGCGGCCTCGTAGGGTTCGACCTGCTCCTCCTCGTCGGATTCGGCCACGGCACCGCGTGGGACGTCACGAAGTCCGCCGGCTGGGCCGTCGCCGGACCCGCAGCCAAGTCTCTGGCGAGGGCGGCCGGGGCAGGCGCAGTGCGGGGGGAGGGCGGGGTTCTGACCGGACAGCACCTCGCCACCGGAGAGCGACTCCGCCTCGCGGCGCAGCAGGCCAGGGCTGATGCGAGGAGACACCGTGACGCCCTACGCCGTCCGATCGCAGACAGGTCCCTCTACGCACCCGCTCTGGGAGGCACCCGACCCGCCGCGACGTCGCCGGGCGCGGCGCGGGAGGCGCTGCACCGGCGGACCCTGGACATGATCGAGGACCGCTCCATGACGGCGGCTCTCAAGGCGAAGGAACGGTGGTCCAAGGCCTTGATCAACGGTCGCAATGCCGTTGTCCTGCAAGGCGGCTCAGAAGCGATCACCGTGGCGCGAACGACGCGCTCCGTCCACACCAAGGTCACCAGGGCCGTGGACGCGGCAGGGCGGACACAGGACCGCTGGCAGGCCTGGGAGGAGGAGAAGCAGAACCGACGCCGGCCCTGACCGCACCCCCTTCACGCGGCGTCTCACATCCCGGAAAGCAGCCACGCCGGGGTCGACAGCGCCACGGCCGGGGCCGCTATGGTGTTCCGCAAGGTCATGAGTGCCAGTGACAAGCCCCGGCTCGCTGGCCGGCAACCCTCCTTCCGCGGTGGGGTGCTCCGGGTGACGACCTGGCCGTCGAGCAGATGCTCGCCGGCAAGCGCGGACTCGTGGTGACATCGTCCATCCGGGTCCATCTGTGACCAGGAGTGACGTCATGACGATCATCAGCACCCGCCCGACCCGCGCCCCCGAGCGTCCCACCGCCGCGGGAGGCTCGGTTCCCACCACGCTCGCCGCGGGCCTGACCTGTCGCCTCGCCGACGGCCGCGTCGTCGAGCACGCCAATCTCGACCACGGTGCCTCGGCCCCTGCGCTCGTCGCGGTCAAGCAGGCCGTCGACACGGCCACCAGGACGTATGCCTCGGTCCACCGCGGCAAGGGCCACGCCTCGCAGATCTCCAGCCGGTACTACGAGGCGGCCCGCCAAGAGGTTGCCCGGTATGTCGGCGCCCGGCGGGACGACATCGTCGTCTTCACCCGGCACACGACCGACTCGATGAATCTGCTCGCCTCCGTCCTCCCTGTCGGGACCACCGTCTTCGTCTTCGAGTCCGAGCACCACGCGACGCTCTTCCCCTGGCCCGTGGCGAACACGGTGCGGCTGCCGATCCCGCGGTCAGTCCAGGACGCGACGCGGACCCTGGCCGAGGCGCTGGGGCAGCACCCTGGTGGGGACCGCCTCGTGGCGCTGACCGCCGCGTCGAACGTCACCGGGGAGGTGTGGCCGCTCGGTGCCCTGACCCGGATCGCTCGCGACCACGGCGCCCGGGTCGTCGTCGACGCCGCGCAGCTCGCGCCGCACCGCCCGCTCGGCCTACGGCAGCTGGGCGCCGACTGGATCGCCTTCTCGGGCCACAAGCTCTATGCGCCCTACGGTGCCGGTGTCCTGGCCGGACGACGGGACTGGCTCGACGCGGGGGAGCCG
>JAAYSB010000192.1 GCA_012518475.1 Intrasporangiaceae bacterium
CAACGGTGCTGTTGGTGATCGTCGCCGGGGCGCGCTCGGTGAAGAGGAAGCCGTTCCGGCACCCGGTCAGGTGGACGCCGTCGGCGGTGTAGTTGCCGAAGACCACGCCGTTGGTCTTCGAACCGGTGCACTCGACCCGGGTATTGAGGATCTTGGTTCCGCTCACATCGGAGAACACGCGGATGCTGTGGCTGCCGCCGTAGGTCACGGTCGAGTTCCGGATCGTCACGTTGGAGGCGCGCACATGGATGTAACCGCGGACGTGGAGGCCATCGATGACCGTTCCCGGCTCGGTCACGACGATGTTGCCGGACGTGGTCTGGGTGATCGGGCTCGCTGCCGCGGCAGCAGCGATGCCGGGGGAGACAGCGAGGGCCGCGAGGGCGAGTCCAGCGAGGAGGGAGTGGACCGAGCGGCGGCGGCGCAAGGATGCGTCGACCCGCCGGAGAACCGGAGCAGGGTGCATGATGAGTCTTCCTTGGATGGTCGCCTCCTCGTGATCGCACGGGACCGACATGGGTGCCGCCGGGAGGCCTTGTTGGGGTCTTGCCACCGTAGGGGCGGCTCATTCGGCCGCGCAAAATCCGGACACGCCCCTCGGATGGGCTGACGTTGCTAGCACCGCGGCGTTCTTGGCGTCCTGGGGGTGCGCAGGTGGAGCTCGCCGACGGTGTGGCTTCGATGTGAGGTCCGGTGAGTCCGGCTCACGTTCATCGCACAGGTGTATCGCGCGGCCGAGCCGTCTGGTTCTCGGCCTCGCTACCCCGTGACTTCTGTTACCGCGCAAAGACATTGGCGAGGTGGCACAGTGCAGCAGGCCACGCGGAAGCGGGGCGTTCAGGTCGAGTTTCTGACTTCTGGTAACGTGCCTGCGGGGATCCGCTCATGGGTCTGATCGCGCAGGACGCTACCTCACGTCTAGTTGCCCGGTCTTTCAGTGACGACGCGACGGCGGATCGAGTGCTCTCAGCGTGACAAAGATCACACCGATAGCGGCCCGCAGCCTGACGGCAACACGGTAGGAGACTCCGTCTCAGTAGGCACCACTGGCGCGCAGAACTGCCCGGGCGGTTCGCATGAGGATGGCAGCGTCCTGGAGCATCGACCAGTTGTCGACGTAGTACAAGTCAAGGCGAACGGTCTCGTTCCAGGGCAGGTCGGAGCGACCGGAGACCTGCCACAGCCCGGTCAGTCCTGGGCGCACGTCGAGTCGGCGGCGCACGTCGCTGGCGTAGGAGGCCGTCTCCGCCGGCAGGGCCGGCCGGGGGCCGACCACGCTCATGTCTCCGCGCAGAACGTTCCACAGCTGGGGGAGCTCATCGATCGAGTAGCGCCGGATGAAGCGGCCTATCGTGGTGATGCGCGGGTCGTCCTTGATCTTGAACAGGATGCCGTCGGACTCGTTGCTGTCCTCGAGCATCTCGGCGCGGATGTGCTCGGCGTTCCAGACCATGCTGCGCAGCTTGAGCATGGTGAAGGTCTCCCCTCCGCGACCGACTCGCTCTTGGCGGAAGAACACGGGTCCTCCGTCTTCGAGCTTGATCAGGACCGCGGCGATGAACAGGATCGGCGCGGCAGCCAGCAGGGACAGGCCACCGACGACGATGTCGAACGCGCGCTTGGTCGCCTTCAGGGCGTGCTCGGCCTTGGGCTTCTCGACATGCACCAGCGGCAGGCCGGCGACGGGACGCAAGGTCATCCGCTGGGCCGAGATATCGGTGAGGGCGGGGACGACGATGGTCTGCACATCGTGGCGCTCGAGCTGGCGGGCGAGCCGGTTGAAGTCCATGCCGCTGTCGAAGGATCCGTCGCAGAAGAGCACCGCGGCCGCGTCGACCGTCTCGACCGCCCGGACGATGTCACAGGGCTCGTGCAGGCCGTCGACGACGTATCCCGAGCCTCCTGGGCCGGTCAGTTGCAGCACGCCGACCGACTGGAGTCCAAGCCACCGCTCGCGGTTCAGGACCGAGGCCAGCTGGTCGACGGCGCTCGGAGAGCCGGCCAGAAGGACGCGCTTGGCGCCGATACCCTGGGTCCGAAGGTGCTTGACGACCCCGCGCAGCAGTCGCCGTCCGGCAAGCAGCGCTACCGTTCCTCCGGCGAAGAGCACCGCGACGAACGTTCGCGGCAGGTCGTAGCTGGTGAGGTAGATGACGGCTGTCAGCAGGGCGAAGGCCTGAAGCGAGGCGCTGAGAATGCGGCGGTACTCATCGACGCCGTATCCCCAGTTCCGGTGGCAGTAGCAGCCGTTGGCGTACAACAGCACCCACCAGGCGAGCAGCACCGCGCACGCGCCCACCCCGACGCTGCTGGTGAGATGGCCGGTGCCATGAGGGGGTCCGACTCGGCTGGGCA
>JAAYSB010000193.1 GCA_012518475.1 Intrasporangiaceae bacterium
GGTCATCGAGCGCCTGACCGGCGGACACTGACTCCCCCGCGCGCTCCCCTCCATCACCTCGCAATTGCGAGGTGATGGAGGGGAGCGCGCGGGGGAGTCAGTGTCCGCCGGTCAGGCGCTCGATGACCGCACCGAGGCGGGCGGGCCGTCCGGTGCGGCGTTCCTCGGCATCCGCAAGGTGGGCTGCCCGGAGTCCGGCGTTGATGCCGAGCCAGCGCAGGGGTTCGGGCTCCCACCGCGGGGAGCGGTGCCCGACCCAGGGCAGCGTGGTCAGTGCGGTGCGGCGGTCGAGGACGAGATCGGCGAGCGTGCGCCCGGCGAGGTTCGTCGCCGCCACACCGTCGCCGACGTAGCCGCCGGCCCAGCCGACCCCGTCCTGATAGCCGACAGAGGGGTGCCAGTCCCGGGCGATACCGAGGGGGCCGCCCCAGGTATGCGTGATCTCCACTCCGTCGAGCTGCGGCAGGATCGTCCGGAGCACGCGGGTGAGATCACGGAAGACTGTTGGCTCCTGGTCGAACCGAGCTCCGATGACAGAGCCGAAGTGATAGGGAGCCCCGCGTCCGCCGAAGGCCATCCGGTTGTCGACGGTCCGCTGACCGTAGATGACCACATGGCCGGCGTCGCCCCACACCTCCCGCTCACGCAGGCCGATCCCGGCCCACTGATCCTCGCTGAGCGGTTCGGTGGCGACCATCATCGAGTACACCGGTGCGATGTCGCGCTCATGCTTCGGCAGGTGCGGCGTCCAGGCCTCGGTGGCGCGGAGGATGTGCCGCGCCGAGACGCGTCGACCGCTCTCGAGGAGGACCAGGCCGCGGGAGACTCGCGTGACCCGCGCGCCCTCACGGATCATCGCGCCGCGCCGAGCGACCGCCGCGGTCAGACCATCGATGAGCCGCCGCGGGTGGACCCGAGCGCAGCTGGGGTTGTGCGTCGCGCCGATGACCTCTGGGCTGTCGAGCCGGTCGCGGGCGGCGTCCTGGTCCAGCCATGCGGTGCCGAGACCCCAGTCGTCGGAGTGCGCCACCTCGGCGCGGGCCCGGACCTCCTGAGCGGCGTTGCGCACCAGCGACAGGGCGCCGCCCTTGGCATAGCCGGCGTCGATGCCCTCGGCTTCACAGCGCGCGCCCACCTCGTCGACGGTCTCGCGGACGGCGGCCATCATGTCGAGGGTCTTCTCGCGCCCGTGCCGTGCTGCGATCGTCTCCGGTCCGACCGGCCAGTACGCCGACACCCAGCCGCCGTTGCGGCCGGAGGCCCCGAAGCCCACGTGCTCGGCCTCGAGGACGAGCACCGACAGGTCGGGCTGGTGCTCGAGGAGGTAGTACGCACTCCACAGCCCGGTGAAGCCCCCACCGACGATGACGACGTCAGCAGACTGGGGCACCTCACCGCGGTACCGGGGGGTCTCCGGTGCGGTGTCCCACCACAGCGGCCGCTGCCGGGGCGGGGTCACAGGTGGCGGCCCGCGTCCTGCAGGACCGAGCGGAGGCGGGAGGCGATGTCGTCGAACTCCGCAGGCCCGATCGTCAGCGGCGGCGCAAGCTGGATGACCGGGTCGCCACGGTCGTCGGCGCGGCAGTAGATCCCGGCCTCGAAGAGGGCGGGGGAGAGGTAGCCGCGCAGCAGCCGCTCGCACTCGGCGTCGTCGAAGGTCTCCCGGGTCTCCTTGTCCTTGACGAGCTCGATCCCGTAGAAGAACCCCGCGCCCCGGACGTCGCCGACGATCGGCAGGTCGGACAACGTATCGAGCGCGGCCCGGAACAGCCCGGCGTTCTCCTTGACGTGGTCGTTGAGCCCCTCGCGCTCGAAGACGTCGAGGTTGGCCATGGCCGCGGCGCAGGAGACCGGGTGACCGCCCCACGTGTAGCCGTGCGGGAACAGCGTCTGTCCCTTCCGGAACGGCTCGAAGAGCCGGTCGGAGGCGATCATCAGGCCGAGCGGCGCATACCCGCTCGTGATGCCCTTGGCTGTGGTGATGATGTCGGGCTGATAGCCGAAGTCGTCACAGGCGAACATTGAGCCGATCCGACCGAACGCGCAGATCGTCTCATCGGAGACGAGAAGGACGTCGTACTCGTCGCAGATCTCGCGGACGCGCTCGAAGTACCCGGGCGGGGGAGGGAAGCAGCCGCCGGAGTTCTGCACGGGCTCGAGGAAGACGGCGGCGACCGTGTCGGGGCCCTCGAACTCGATGGCCTCACCGATCCGGTCGGCGGCCCACCGGCCGAAGGCCTTGTCGTCGTCGCGCAGTTCCTCGGGGGCACGGTAGATGTTCGTGTTCGGCACCTTGAACGCGCCGGGCACGAGCGGCTCGAACATCTCCTTGGCCGCGGGGATGCCGGTGATCGAGAGGGCGCCCTGGGGAGTGCCGTGATAGGCCACGGAGCGGGAGATGACTTTGTGCTTGGTCGGCTTGCCGGTCAGCTTGAAGTACTGCTTGGCGAGCTTCCACGCCGTCTCGACAGCCTCACCGCCACCGGTCGTGAAGAAGACCCGGTCGAGGTCGCCGGGCGCCTCGCCCGCCAGCCGCTCTGCGAGCTCGATGGCGCGCGGGTGCGCGAAGGACCAGAGCGGGAAGAACGCGAGCTCGCCGGCCTGCTTGGCCATCGCCTCGGCGATCTCGGTGCGACCGTGACCGATCTGGTTGACGAACAGCCCGGCGAGTCCGTCGATGTACTCCTTGCCGTTGACGTCCCAGATCCGGTGGCCATCACCGCGCACGATCACCGGGACGTGCTGCCCGCCTCCTCCGGAGCCCGTGGGCTCGAAGGTCGAGTGCCGGGTGAAGTGCATCCACAGGTGGTCGCGCGCTGCGTCCGTGTAGGTCGATCCGGTGGGGGTATGCGTGGAGTCAGTCATTCTCGTGCGTGTCCTTGGCCGTGGGTTCAGGAGGAGCCCGATGAGTTCTAGCGAGTTCCCCAGTTGTAGTGCTGCTTGTTGAGCTTGAGATAGACGAAGGTCTCGGTGGTCTGGACCCCGTCGAGCTGGCGGATGCGTGTGGAGAGCAGCTCCAGGAGCTGCTCATCGTCCTCGCAGACGACCTCGGCCAGAACGTCGAAGCTGCCGGCGGTCGTGACGACGTAGTCGACCTCCGGCATCTCGGAGAGGGCTGCGCCGACGCTCTCGAGGTCTCCGGACACGCGGATGCCGATCATCGCCTGGCGTCGGAAGCCGACCTGGATCGGGTCGGTGACCGCGACGATCTGCATGATCCCGGCGTCCAGGAGCCGCTGGACCCGCTGCCGCACCGCCGCCTCGGAGAGGCCGACCTCCTTGGCGATCGCCGCGTAGGATGCGCGCCCGTCGACCTGGAGCACCTCGATGATCGCCTTGGAGATGTCGTCGAGGCGGGGGTCGGCGGTCGACCTTCCGGAGGTGAGGCGGCGCATACGGTCATCGTGGCATATCGCAGGGGTGTATGCGGCCGTCGGCGGGCAGGAATCCGTTGCCAGGACTGCTCTGGAGCGACTTTTGCGACAACTTCACCGTCGATATCTCCCGAAAGCGTGGGCGGGACACTACTGTGGGAACCGACCCGCCCACCGCAGCGCACGGGGAGCGCCGCGCCCGTGCCATCCGAAAGGCAGACCCGCCATGACCAGCCCTCGTTCTCTGCAGAACTTCATCGGCGGAGCGTCCGTCGATGCACGCTCCGACGCCACGAGCGAGCTCGTCAACCCGGCCACCGGACAGGTCGTCGCGCACGCTCCGATCAGCTCCGCAGAGGACGTCGACGCCGCCTACCAGGCTGCGCAGCAGGCGTTCGAGGAGTGGGGGCAGACGACGCCGAGCGAGCGCCAGCAGGCGCTGCTCAAGATCGCCGACGAGATCGAGGCCTGCGGCGACGAGCTCGTGCGACTCGAGGCCGAGAACACCGGCAAGCCGTATGCGCTGACCGAGTCGGAGGAGATCCCGCCGATGGTGGACCAGCTGCGGTTCTTCGCCGGGGCTGCGCGTGTCCTCGAGGGCAAGGCGGCCGGTGAGTACATGGCGGGGCACACGAGCTGGATCCGGCGCGAGCCGATCGGTGTCGTCGGCCAGGTCACCCCGTGGAACTACCCGATGATGATGGCGGTCTGGAAGATCGGGCCGGCGCTCGCCGCCGGCAACACCGTGGTTCTCAAGCCGAGTGACACCACCCCCGAGACGACGCTCCTGCTCGCCGAGATCGTCGCCAAGCACACCCCGGCCGGGACCCTCAATGTCATCACCGGGGACCGGGACACCGGCCGGGCCCTCGTCGAGCACCCGATTCCGCAGCTCGTCGCGATCACCGGCTCGGTGCGTGCGGGCATGCAGGTGGCCGAGAGCGCGAGCCACCAGCTCAAGAGGGTCCACCTCGAGCTCGGCGGCAAGGCTCCGGTCGTGGTCTTCGACGATGCCGACATCGAGGCCGCGGTCGCGGACATCGGCACCGCCGGATACTTCAACGCCGGCCAGGACTGCACGGCGGCGACCCGGATCCTCGTCGCCGAGGGCGCGCACGACGACTTCGTCGCGGCCCTGTCGGAGTTCGCGAAGACCGAGGCCAAGGTCGGACTGCCCGATGACGAGGACGCCCTTCTCGGCCCGGTGAACAACAGCGCCCAGCTCGAGCGGGTCACCGGCTTCCTCGACCGGCTCCCGGACCACGCGAGCATCGGTGCCGGTGGCGCCCGCCTCAGCGAGCTCGGCGACGGCTTCTATCTCGCGCCGACCGTCGTCAGCGGACTCAACCAGGACGACGAGGTCATCCAGAACGAGATCTTCGGACCGGTCATCACGGTTCAGAAGTTCAGCGACGAGGCCGAGGCGCTGCGCTATGCCAACGGCGTCCAGTACGGTCTTGCCTCCTCGGTCTGGACCAAGGACTTCGGCCGGGCCATGCGGATGAGCAAGGCCCTCGACTTCGGCTGCGTGTGGATCAATGCCCACATCCCGCTCGTCGCCGAGATGCCGCACGGCGGCTTCAAGCACTCCGGCTACGGCAAGGACCTGTCCATGTACGGGCTCGAGGACTACACCCGCATCAAGCACGTCATGGCCAACATCGACAGCTGACCCACCTGCATCACCTCTTCCTCTCACCACCTGGCCCAGCGCCACTCCCGAAAGGCCGCCCATGAGCAGCACGCCCGACCTCAACAACCTCGCCTTCCGCGCCGCCCTGGGCCGCGGCCTGGTCAGCCGCCGGGCAGCCATGCTCGGCTTCGCCGGACTCGGTGTCGCGGCTCTGTCCGCCTGTGGCAGCGAAGGACGCGGCGGCAACGCCGGCACCGGAGACGGCTCGGCAGCGCCGGCCGCCACCCAGGAGGACCTCTCGGACAGCGAGAAGGTCGTCAACTGGTCGAACTGGCCTGAGTACATCGACGTCGACGACGACGGTGAGCGCCCCTCGCTCGTCGCCTTCACGGCGGCGACCGGCATCACGGTCAACTACACCGAAGACTACAACGACAACGACGAGTTCTACGCCAAGGTCCGCCCGCTCCTCGAGGCGGGGGAGGACACCGGCCGGGACACCTGGTGCAGCACCGACTGGATGGTCGCCCGCCTCATCCGGCAGGGCTACCTCCAGGAGCTGAACTACGACAACATCCCCAACGCTGACAACCTCGTCGACTCCCTCAAGGATGTCGAGTTCGACTCCGGCCGCAAGTTCTCCCTCCCCTGGCAGTCGGGGTTCGCCGGCATCGCCTGGAACCCGGCCTCGACCGGCGGCAAGGCCATCGAGTCCATCGACCAGCTGCTCAACGACCCCGCACTCAAGGGCCGGGTCACCCTGCTCACCGAGATGCGCGACACGGTCGGCCTCGTCCTGCTCGACCTGGGCAAGGACATCACGAGCTTCACCGCCGAGGACTTCGACGAGGCCATCGCCGTCATCCAGGACGCCAAGGACCGTGGCCAGCTCCTCGGCTTCACCGGCAACGACTACACGCAGTCGCTCGCCTCGGGTGACATCGCCGCGTGTATCGCCTGGACCGGCGACGTCGTCCAGCTCCAGTACGACAACCCCGACCTCGGCTACGCGCTGCCCGAGAAGGGCTGCACCCTCTGGTCCGACAACTGGGTCATCCCGGCCATGGCGAAGCACAAGAAGAACGCCGAGCTGCTCATCAACCACTACTTCGACCCGGCGGTGATGGCCGAGGCCGCGGCGTGGATCAACTACATCCCGCCGGTCAAGGGCACCGATGAGGCGCTCATGGAGATCGACCCGGAGATCGCGGGCAACGAGCTCATCCTCCCCAGCGACGAGGTCCTCTCGCGTGCCCACGTCTTCCGGGGACTCACCGACCAGGAGGAGACCGACTTCACCGCCAAGTTCCAGGCCATTGTGGTCGGCTGATGGCCGAGAACCCGTCCGGTGACCTGCGCCTGGTCCAGCTGAGCAAGGAGTTCGACACCTTCACGGCGGTCCATCCGCTCGATCTGACGATCCCGCAGGGCGAGTTCTTCGCCCTGCTGGGTCCGTCAGGATGCGGCAAGACGACGACCCTGCGCATGGTCGCCGGCCTCGAGGAACCCACCTCGGGCGCCATCTATATCGGTGATACCGACATCAGCGAGATCAAGGCCTTCAAGCGCAACGTCAACACGGTGTTCCAGAACTATGCGCTCTTCCCGCACATGCGGATCCTCGACAACGTCGCCTTCGGCCTGAAGCGCCGCGGCGACAAGAACGCGATGGCCAAGGCCCAGGAGGCGCTGGAGCTCGTCGAGCTCGGACACACGGCGAAGAAGAAGCCGAACCAGCTCTCCGGTGGCATGCAGCAACGTGTCGCTCTCGCCCGCGCCATCGTCAACCGCCCGGACGTCCTGCTCCTCGACGAGCCGCTCGGCGCGCTCGACCTCAAGCTCCGTCGCCAGATGCAGATCGAGCTCAAGCGCATCCAGGCCGATGTCGGGATCACCTTCATCCACGTGACCCACGACCAGGAGGAGGCCATGACGATGGCCGACTCCGTGGCCGTCATGAACGCCGGAAGGCTCGAGCAGGTCGGCAGCCCCGCCGAGCTCTACGACCGGCCGGCCTCGACGTTCGTGGCGAACTTCCTCGGCCAGTCCAACCTGCTCACCTCCCGGATCACGGGGGACGCGGGGGAGGGCCTGTCCTCGGCGGACTGCCACGGGTACCCCATCCTCGTCGCGACGGAGAACATCCCGGACGGCGTCTCCGACGTCTTCGTCGGGGTGCGACCCGAGAAGTTCCGGCTCGGCCGGCACGGCCGCAACCAGCTCAAGGGCACCGTGACCGACGACTCCTTCACCGGCGTCGCCACGCAGTACCTCGTCCGTCTCCCGTGGGGCTTCGAGGTGACTGTCATCCAGCCCAACGACGGCTCACCGCGCGCCAAGGTCGGTGAGAACGTGGATATCTCGTGGGAGCCGGGCAGCGAGTTCATCCTCGACGCCAGTCAGGACGAGGACGCGGGCATGCTCGATACGGGTCTGCGCCATGGCTAACATGGCCGTCGCCGTCGGCGGGACCGAGGCCCCTCCACCGCGCAGGGCCGGTCGGAACTGGGTTCCCTACGCACTGCTCGTTCCCGGGCTGCTCTTCCTCGCCTTCTTCTATGCAGCGCCCATGGTCACCCTCGGGTCCCAGTCGCTGCAGGAGGGCAATGTCTATGACGGCTACATCCTCACCGGCAATGTCGGGATCTATCCCGAGACGCTCTCCGAGTACTGGCCGCACCTCTTCCGGTCCCTGGGCTATGCCGCGTCGGCGACGTTCTTCGGGCTCATCCTTGCCTACCCCCTCGCGTACTACATGGCGCAGAAGGCGGGGCGCTGGAAGAACATCATGCTCATCCTCGTCATCGCGCCGTTCTTCACGAGCTTCCTCATCCGGACCCTGGCGTGGCGGATCATCCTCAGTGACGGCGGCGTGGTCTCCGACGTCGTCCAGGCGTCCGGGTTCGACCACGTCCTCAACTTCATGGGGCTCACCCAGGGCGACACCCTGCTCAACAGCAAGTTCGCCGTCATCGCCGGACTCACCTACAACTTCCTTCCCTTCATGATCCTGCCGCTCTTCGCAGCGCTCGACCGCCTCGACCCGCGTCTGATGGAGGCGGCGAGGGACCTGTATGCCTCCGGCTGGCAGACGTTCCGTCGCGTCATCTGGCCCCTGTCGCTGCCTGGTGTGGTCGCGGGCACCCTGCTCACGTTCATCCCCGCCGCCGGTGACTACATCAACTCCCGGTTGCTCGGGAACACCCAGACCGTCATGATCGGACAGGTCATCGACAGCCTCTTCCTCCGCGTCCTCGACTTCCCCAAGGCCGCTGCGCTGTCGTTCATCCTCCTCGTCATGATCGTCGCCCTCGTCGGGTTCTATGTCCGTAAGGCCGGGACGGAGGAGCTGGTCTGATGAAGTGGATCAAGAAGCACCTTCTCCTGTTCGCCGCGCTCGCAGTGCTCGGCTATCTGCTGCTGCCGAACGTCGTCGTCGCCGTCTTCTCGTTCAACAGCCCACGGGGCCGCTACAACTACGAGTGGAACGAGTTCTCCGCGGCAGCGTGGTTGGATCCCTGCGGCAACCCGGGAATCTGTGAGGCACTGGGTCTCAGCCTGCGGATCGGACTGACCGCCTCCGTCGTCGCGACGATTCTCGGCACCCTGGTCGCCTTCGCGCTGGGTCGGCACCGGTTCCGGGGCCGCTCGGCGACGAACCTGCTCATCTTCATGCCGATGGCCACTCCCGAGGTCGTCATGGGCTCGAGCCTGCTCACGCTCTTCGTCATGGCCGGGATGCCCTCCGGCTCCCTGAACATCACCATCGCCCACATCGTGTTCTGTGTGTCCTTCGTCGTGGTCGCGGTCAAGGCCAGGGTGAGCTCCCTCGACCCCCGCCTCGAGGAGGCCGCGGCGGATCTCGGCGCCAACCCACTGCAGACGTTCCTGAGGGTGACGCTGCCGCTCGCGGCTCCGGGCATCGCGGCCGGGGCGCTGCTGGCGTTCTCGCTGAGCTTCGACGACTACATCATCACCAACTTCAACGCGAGCCCGTCCTCGATCACCTTCCCCATGTATGTCTGGGGTGCTGCCCAGCGCGGCACACCGGTCGAGATCTTCGTCGTCGGCACGGTGATGTTCCTCGTCGCTCTCTCCATCGTCGTCATCGGTCAGATCCTCAGTAGTCGTCGAGAACGGAAGGCGTGATCAGCCATGCGGGTCCTCATGATCGGAGCCGGGGGAGTGGGGGACGCCGCGGCCAAGATCGCCGCAGAGCGTGACTTCTTCGAGCAGTGGGTCGTCGCGGACTACGACCTGGCGCGGGCCCAGGCCACGGTGGACGCGGCGGTCGCCCGGCGGGACGGGGAAGATCGCTTCCTCGCCGCGCAGGTCGATGCGAGCAACGAGAAGGCAGTTGCCGAGCTCGCCCGGGAGCACCGGGCCACGCACGTCTTCAACGCCGTCGACCCGCGCTTCGTCATGCCCATCTTCAACGGGGCGTTCGATGCCGGTGCGGACTACCTCGACATGGCGATGAGCCTGTCGAAGCGACACCCGGACGAGCCCTACAGCAAGGTCGGGGTCAAGCTCGGTGACGAGCAGTTCGCCCAGGACCAGCGGTGGGAGGAGGCCGGTCGCCTCGCCCTGCTCGGCATCGGTGTCGAGCCGGGTCTTTCGGACGTCTTCGCCAAGTACGCCGCCGATCACCTGTTCTCGCACATCGACGAGCTCGGCACCCGGGACGGTGCCAACCTCGTCATCCGTGACGAGGACGGCAACGAGGTGTTCGCCCCCGGCTTCTCGATGTGGACGATCATCGAGGAGTGCCTCAACCCGCCGGTCGTGTGGGAGCGCTCGCGCGAGTTCGAGGAGGACCAGGGGTGGTTCACCCTGCCGCCGTTCAGCGAGCCGGAGGTCTTCGAGTTCCCGGAGGGCATCGGTCCGGTCGAGTGCGTCCACGTCGAGCATGAGGAGGTCCTCCTCATGCCGCGCTGGCTGGATGCCGACCGGGTCACCTTCAAGTACGGGCTCGGCGAGGAGATGATCGCCATGCTCAAGATGCTCAACACCCTCGGCCTCGACAGCACCGAGAAGATCGACGTCAAGGGAGTCCAGGTCAGCCCTCGCGACGTCGTCGCCGCCGTCCTGCCCGATCCGGCGACGATCGGCCCCCGCATGGAGGGCAAGACGTGCGCCGGCGTGTATGTGACGGGAACCGGCAAGGGGACCGACAGCGCAGGCAACGACAGGGACGGTCAGCCCCGGTCGGTCTACCTCTACCACGTCAGCGACAACGCCGACACGATGCGCGACTACGACGCCCAGTGCGTCGTCTGGCAGACCGCCGTCAACCCGGTGGTGGCGCTGGAGCTGCTGGCCAACGGCACCTGGGCCGGGGCCGGCATCCTCGGGCCCGAGGCCTTCGACGCCGTGCCGTTCCTCGAGCTGCTCGCCGCCGACAAGCCGGAGGGATACGGGTCCCCCTGGGGGATGGAGGAGCGGTGAGCGGCAGCCACCACCACCCGGCCGCTCCCCGGTCCTTCACCGACCCCTTCCCCGGGAGGTACGGCCAGCAGTTCGGGCCGGACTTCACCTTTCTCGGCGTGCCCCGATGTGACCTCTCAATCCCGGAGTCGTATGCGGATGCGGACGTGGTCATCCTCGGTGCCCCGTTCGACGGCGGCACCTCCCACCGGCCGGGAACACGGTTCGGACCGATGGCGATCCGCGGCACCGACTATCTCGGGCACGACGGTTCGCGACCGTCGCTGGCCCTGCGCACCGACGGTCTGAAGGACCTCACCGTCGTCGACGCCGGCGACGTCGAGCTGCCACCCGGTGACATCGAGACCACGCTTGGCAGGATCGAGGATGCGGTCGAGACCATCACCCGTGCCGGTGCGATCCCGCTCGTCCTCGGTGGCGACCACTCGATCGCCTATCCGGACGCCAAGGGTGTGGCCAACGTCCTCGGCCACGGCCGGGTCTCGATGCTCCACTTCGACGCCCACGCCGACACCGGGGACATCGAGTTCGGCTCCCTCTGGGGCCACGGGCAGCCGATGCGCCGGCTCATCGAGTCCGGTGCCCTGCGCGGTGACCGCTTCCTCCAGGTCGGCCTGCGCGGGTACTGGCCCGGACCGGAGACCCTCGGCTGGATGGCCCAGCAGAACATGCGGTCCTTCGAGATGACCGAGATCGTGCACCGCGGCCTGGAGGAGTGCCTCACCGACGCCTTCACGATCGCCACCGACGAGTGTGACGGCGTCTTCCTCTCCGTCGACATCGACGTCTGCGACCCGGGACACGCCCCCGGGACCGGCACCCCGGAACCCGGCGGCCTGACCGCACGTCAGCTGCTCGACGCGGTCCGGCGGATCTGCCTCGAGCTGCCCGTCGTCGGCATCGACGTCGTCGAGGTCAGCCCGCCCTATGACCACGCCGACATCACTGCCGCTCTTGCCAACCGGGTTGTCCTCGAAGCGCTCTCGGCGATCGCCCGCAAGCGCAAGGACGAGCGGGACGGCACCACCTGGGACCCGTCCCAGCCCCTCCTCGACGGTCGATGACCCCCTGTCCAGATCCCATCACGAGACCTAGGTTGGAACCATGGCTGTGACTCAGAAGTCCGTTCTTGCATCCGTGCCGACGCGGCTGTTCATCGGCGGTGTGTGGCGGGATGCGTCGAGCGGGGGGATGTTCGAGGTGCATGATCCGGCGACGGGTGGGGTGCTGACGTCGGTGGCGGACGGGTCGGTCGCTGATGGCGCGGCGGCGTTGGACGCTGCGGTGGCTGCGCAGGAGGAGTGGGCGAGGTCTGCTCCGCGGGACCGCGGGGAGATGCTGCGGGCGGCATACGAGCTGGTCATCGAGCGCACTGATGAGCTGGCGCTGTTGATGACGTTGGAGATGGGCAAGCCGCTGGGGGAGGCGCGCGGTGAGGTGGTGTATGCGGCCGAGTTCTTCCGGTGGTTCAGTGAGGAGGCGGTGCGGGTCCATGGCCGCTACGCGGTGGCTCCGAACGGGGTGACCCGGCTGGTGACGATGAAGCAGCCGGTGGGGCCGACGTTGATGATCACCCCGTGGAACTTCCCGTTGGCGATGGGCACCCGCAAGATCGGTCCGGCGCTGGCGGCGGGGTGCACGATGGTGGTCAAGCCGGCGCACGAGACGCCGTTGTCGATGCTGGCGCTGGCGCGCATCCTGGAGGAGGTGGGGGTGCCGGCCGGGGTGGTCAATGTGGTGACGACCTCGACGTCGGGGGCGGTGTGTGAGCCGATCATCCGGGACCGGCGGCTGCGCAAGCTCACCTTCACCGGGTCCACCGCTGTGGGCAAGGTGCTCGTGGAGCAGTCCGCGGAGCAGCTGCTGCGGCTGTCGATGGAGCTGGGCGGGAACGCGCCGTTCATCGTCTTCGAGGACGCCGATGTGGATGCGGCGGTGGACGGGGCGATGCTGGCGAAGATGCGCAACATCGGTGAGGCGTGCACGGCGGCGAACCGGTTCTATGTGCACGAGTCGGTCGCGGCCGAGTTCACCGACAAGCTTGCGGCGCGGATGCGGGCGCTGACGGTGGGCAAGGGCACGAAGAAGGGGGTCGATGTCGGACCGCTCATCACCGCCAAGGCCCGCGCCGGTGTCGACGAGCTGGTCCAGGACGCCCTCTCGCGTGGCGCCAAGGCCCTCGTCGGGGGCGGTGCGGCGGAGGGGCGCGGGTTCTTCTATGAGCCGACCGTTCTGGCCGATGTCCCCATCGATGCCCGCTGCTTCACCGAGGAGATCTTCGGCCCGGTCGCACCGGTGTGCACCTTCACCAGCGAGAAGGACGTCATCGCCCAGGCCAACTCCACCGAGTACGGCCTGGTCGGCTATGTCTTCACCAAGGACAACGCCCGCGTCCTGCGCGTGGCCGAGGCACTCGAGTTCGGGATGATCGGCATCAACACCGGCATCGTCTCCAACCCGGCCGCACCCTTCGGCGGGGTCAAGCACTCCGGCTACGGCCGAGAAGGCGGCTTCGAGGGCATCGAGGAGTACCTCGAGACCAAGTACGTCGGCATCGCCCTCTGAACGGAGCGGCAGCGACGTGGCACAGGGAGTCCGGCACCACCAGCCGGGTCGCCAGGACACCTGCGTCGCTCTGGTGCCCGTCTTCCAGGGTCTGTCCCGGGCCGACCAGCTCGAGGTCGCGACGGTGGCGACGCCCGCACACCTGTCGAGCGGCGAGCTCGTGTATGCCGCGGGCAGCGATGTCTCCCAGCTCCTCGTGGTGCACACGGGCCGGCTCAAGATCACCCGGTCCAGCGCGGACGGTCAGGAGCGGGTGGTGCGGGTGCTCGAGCCGGGGGACTTCGTCGGGGAGGCCGCCTTCCTCACCGGCGCCCGCCCCGACCACACCGTGACGACCCTCGAGCCGGCGAGCCTGTGCGTGTTCAAGCACGCCGACCTCGCCCGGCTCGTCGCGGCGCACCCGACCATCGCCGTGCGGATGCTCCAGGCGCTGAGCCGCCGGCTCACCGACACCGAGACCCGGCTGGCCGCGGCGACATCCACCGACGTCTCGGCCCGCCTTGCGGGCTATCTCCTCGGTCTGCCGGGCACGCACGTCGACGGCAGCGTCGAGGTGACGCTGCCGCTGGCCAAGAAGGACATCGCCTCCCTGCTCGACACGACGCCGGAGTCGCTCAGCCGTGCGCTTCGCAGGCTGGGCGACTCCGGGATGATCGACCAGCGTCGAGGACGCCGCATCGGGCTATCCGACGTGCACGGGCTCTCGCGCCTCGCGGACGAGGGCTGAGCGGGACTGCTCCGCCAACCGGGCGGCGTCCTTGTCGCGACGGCGGATCAGCCGCATGGCGTTGAGGATGACGACGAGGACCGAGATCTCGTGCACGAGCATGCCGCTCGCCATGTGCACCACTCCACCGACGACGCCGGCGAGCAGGACAGCGACGGTGATCAGCGCGATCGCCGTGTTCTGAGCCATGTTCCACAGCGTGGCCCGGGCGATCGTGCGTGCCTGGAGCAGCTGGTCGAACCGGTTGCCGACGAGGACGACGTCTGCGGTCTGCAGTGAGACGTCCGTGCCGCCGCCCATCGCGAGACCGACATCGGCCGTGGCGATCGCCGGGGCGTCGTTGACACCGTCACCGATCATCGCGACCTTGCGACCGCTCTCCGTGAGCCGCTTGACCTGGGCGACCTTGTCCTGCGGCAGCAGCTGGGCCGCCACGAGGTCGTCGGGACCGTCGATCCCCACCTGGGTGGCCACAGCGCCGGCGGTGTGCGCATTGTCGCCGGTGAGCATCGCGAAGTGCTTGATTCCCTTGCGCCGCAAGGCATCCAGGGCCTCGCGAGCCTCGGGACGGACCTGGTCGGTGATCGCGGCGAGCCCGGCGACGAGGCCGTCGATGACGACCCACGACACGGTGCTTCCGGCCTGCTCCAGGGCCACGGCGCGGTCGGAGAGGTGGGCGGGCGCGGCATACCCGTCGTCCGTGAGCAGCCGTTCGGAGCCCACGGCGACGGCGCGGATGGTGCCATCGTCGTCGACGAGGCCGCGGATGCCGCTGCCGGTGACGACCTCGACGCCGACGGGGGACGGGCTGAGGGTGAGTCCACGCTCCTGGGCAGCGCGCACGAGGGTGCGACCGAGCGGGTGCTCGGAGGCCTGCTCCAGCGATCCGACGAGGCGGAGAAGGTGATCGGGCTCGACGGTGGCGTCGGTGGTGACGACATCGGTCACCTCGGGGCGCCCCTGGGTGATCGTCCCGGTCTTGTCGAGCACGAGGGTGTCCACGCGGGCCAGCCGCTCGAGGGCCTCGCCGCCCTTGATGAGGGCGCCGTGGCGAGCAGCGTTGCCCATGCCGGCGACGAGTGAGACCGGTGTGGAGATGACGAGGGCGCCGGGGCAGGCGATGACGAGGAAGGTCAGCGCGAAGCGGATGTCGCGGGTGATGACGAGGGCGAGGACCGAGGCGACGACGATCGCCGGGGTGTACCACGAGGCGAAGCGGTCGAGGAACTTCTGCGTCGAGGCCTTGGAGTCCTGCGCCTCCTCCACGAGCTCGATGATCTGGGCGAAGGTCGTGTCCTCGCCGACACGGTCGGCGGTCAGCTCGATATAGCCGCCCTCGAGGACGGTGCCGGACCAGACCTGGTCGCCGACGTCCTTGCCGACGGCAAGGGGCTCGCCGGTGACCGCGGACTCGTCGATCGAGGCGTGCCCGTGCACGACCGTCCCGTCGACGGGGACCCGCCCGCCGGTGCGGACGACCACGCGCTCGCCGACCTCGACCTCGTCGACCGGGACGGTCACGGGGCCGTCGGCGCGCAGGACCTCGGCCTCCTGGGGAGCCAGGTCGATGAGGTCGCGCAGGGAGCGGCGGGTCTTCTCCATCGTCCGCAGCTCGAGGTAGGACCCGAAGACGAAGAGGAAGGAGACGACCGAGGACTCGACGTACTCACCGATGATGAGCGCGCCCACGACGGCGATCGTCACGAGCAGGTCGATGCTGAACTGCTTGACCTTGAGCGCCTGCCACGCGCTGATCGCGATCGGCGTGCCGGCGAGCACCGACGCGACGACGAGGACCGCGTCGCGCAGCGTGTGGGCAGTGCCCTCACCGAGCAGATGCAGGGCCAGAGCAAGGAGGAGGAGGCCACCGGAGGCGCCGGCGACCTTGGCCTTCGAGGACAGGATGGTGCGGATCGATGAGAGGCTCATGGCCGGCTCCTTCCGGGGATCTGGGGTGGACGGGGTCAGCCGCTGACGCGGGTGCTGGTGACGGGGTAGCCGAGGGAGTCGATCGTCCCGGCGATCTTCTCGGCGGAGATGGCGGACTCGTCGAAGACGACCTTGACCTTCCCGGAGTTGAACATGACGTTGACGTCCTCGACCCCGGCCAGGCCGCCGACGCCGCCCTCGATCTTCTTGATGCACGACGGGCAGGTGAACGGCTCGGTGCGGATCGTGGCCGTGCGCGTGGTGTGGGTGGTGGCGGTCATGGTGGTGATCCCTTCTGCGATGGGGCTTTCGTTGACATCACCCATTTCAGCCGCCGGCGCCCGATCTGTCCTTGACGCAGATCAAGTCGGCGACAATGGTCACCATGAGCGCAGTCACGGGACGCAGCCGGGCACTCCTGATCGGGGTGCTCGTCCTCTGTGCCGCCGTCGTGCTCGGCCTCCTCGCCCTCCAGAGCGGCTCGGGCGGACCGAGTGGGCAGGGCGGAGCCGGTACCGCGACCACGGTGACCGGCACTGCCGATGTGCCGACGCCCGGGGCCACAGCCTCGCCGGCCCTGCCGACCCGGATGCCGACGGGCACCCCAGAGTCGACGACTCCTGGCCCGGCGACACCTGACCCGACCTCCGAGCCCGCGACACGGGCACCCGCGACGACGCAGGCGCCGGAGCCGACGCCCGCAGCCGGGCATACCCCCTCCTCAGGCCTGCCGACGATCGCCGAGTCCGACCTGCCACCGGAGGCCTGGGACACGATGCAGCTCATCTATGACGGCGGGCCGTTCCCGTACCGGCAGGACGACTCGACGTTCTTCAACCGCGAGGGGATCTTGCCCGACCAGCGGCGCGGCTACTACCGCGAGTACACGGTCGAGACACCCGGATCGCACGACCGGGGTGCGCGGCGGATCGTCGCCGGTGAGGACGGCGACCTGTACTGGACCGATGACCACTACGACTCGTTCCGCCAGATCATGGAGATGCAGTGATGATCAGCTTCATCGACCGGGACGCGATCGACCTCGACGACCTCATCAGCGACCTCGAGACCGGTGGTCCCTGCGACATCGTCTCCGGCGGTCGGACCAAGGAACGAGCGCTGGAACGCTTCGCCGAGACGCTGCGGTTCCCCGACTGGTTCGGCCACAACCTCGATGCGCTGTACGACCTGCTCGACCAGCACGCCTTCGCCGCCACCGCCTCGGGTCAGGACTGGACGCTGCTCTGGATCCCCGGCCGCAGGCTGCTCCGCGATGAGCCGCGCGCCTATCGCGGCATCGTCTCGGTGCTGGGCGACGTGACGGACCTGCGCGGTACCGAGCCGGGTCAGGGTGCCAGAGTGGTCGTCGTCTATGGCCCCGACCCCAGCCGGCTTCAGGAGAGCACCACCCGTGACTGACACCCGCACCGTCTCGATCCTCGGCTCGACCGGCTCCATCGGCACCCAGGCCCTCCAGGTCATCGCCGAGAACCCCGATCGGTATGCCGTGCTCGCGCTCGCCGCCGGCCGGAACCTCGCGCTGACGGCCGAGCAGGCCGTCGCCACCCGCGCACCCGTTGTCGCGCTCGCCGAGGGCGAGGCGGCCGACCTGACCGAGGCGATCGCCGGGGAGGCGAGGCGCCAGGGACTGGGGCGCGACGCATACCGACCCGACGTGGTCGTCGGGGACGACGCCGCCGTGCAGGCGGCTGCCGTCGGTGCCGACGTCGTCCTCAACGGGATCACCGGCTCGATCGGCCTGCGGCCGACCCTCGCCGCGCTGGAGGCCGGCTCGGTGCTCGCGCTCGCGAACAAGGAGTCGCTCATCGTCGGTGGGCCGCTCGTCAAGGAGGCGGCCGGGCCGGACCAGATCGTGCCCGTCGACTCCGAGCACTCGGCGATCGCCCAGTCGCTGCGCGGCGGCCGGCGTGAGGAGGTGCGCCGCCTCGTCGTCACCGCGAGTGGTGGCCCGTTCCGTGGGCGCTCCCGCGCCGAGCTCGGGGAGGTCACGCCGGAGCAGGCGCTCGCCCACCCGAACTATGCGATGGGGCGCGTCATCACGACGAACTCGGCGACGTTGGTCAACAAGGGTCTCGAGGTCATCGAGGCGCACCTCCTGTTCGACATCCCGTTCGAGCGCATCGATGTCGTCGTCCACCCGCAGCAGTGGATCCACTCGATGGTCGAGTTCCACGACGGTTCGACGATCGCGCAGATGGGTCCGCCGCGGATGCTCGTCCCGATCGCCCTCGGGCTCTCCTGGCCGGAGCGGCTCACCGACGTCGACGAACCGTGCGACTGGAGCGTGGCCCAGCAGTGGGACTTCTTCCCGCTCGACGACGAGGCGTTCCCGGCCGTCCGGCTGGCCCGGCAGGTGGGCGAGGCGGGCGGGACCTTCCCGGCGGTCTACAACGCGGCCAACGAGGTCTGCGTCGACGCCTTCCACGACGGCACCATCGGCTTCCTCGACATCGTCGACACCGTGGAACGGGTCGTCGAGGCGTACGCTGAGCAGGCCGGGAGTAGATCCCCGGTCGAGAACGTTGACCAGGTGCTGCGGGCCGACGCCTGGGCCCGCCGCGCCGCCGCCGAGACCATCGCGGTGGTTGGCCATGGCTCTGCAGGCTCGCAAGCCGGTGAAGGGGGAGAAGGATGACCGTCCTCTGGTTCGTCCTCGGCGTGCTGTTCATGGTCGTCGGGGTCGGGTTCTCGATCGGCTGGCACGAGATCGGCCACCTCGTCCCCGCGAAGAAGTTCGGGGTGCGGGTGCCCCAGTACATGGTCGGCTTCGGTCCGACCGTCTGGTCACGGCGCCGCGGCGAGACCGAGTACGGCATCAAGGCGATCCCGCTCGGCGGATACATCCGGATGATCGGCATGTTCCCGCCCCGCAAGGGCGCCGACCCCAACCAGATCCGGGTGTCGAGCACCGGACGGATGTCCCAGCTCGTCGACGAGGCGCGCGCGGCGTCCTTCGAGGAGCTGCGTCCGGGCGACGAGAACCGCGTGTTCTACACGCTCCCCACCGGCAAGAAGATCATCGTCATGCTCGGCGGGCCGGTCATGAACCTCATCCTCGCTGTCATCCTCCTCTCCGGCCTGGTCATGGCCTACGGCACCGCTGTCGAGAAGCCGGGCGCCTATGTCGGCCAGGTCAGCGAGTGCGTCGTTCCAGCCGGTGAGGCGACCGTCGACCGGGTCTGTGGACCGGAGGATCCACTCACGCCCGCGGCCCAGGCCGGCATCATGCCCGGCGACGTCATCGTCGAGATCGCGGGTGAGCCGATCGTCAGCAACCGCGACGTCTCCGGCCTCATCCGGCCCCGCTCCGGCCAGGCCACCGACATCGTCGTCGAGCGTGCGGGGGAGCGGCTCACCCTCACCGCCACCCCGATCACGAACGAGCTGCCCGATGTCGACGCGCAGGGGAACCCCATCCTGGACGCCGGCGGCGACCCGGTCATGGTGCAGACCGGCTTCCTCGGCATCGCCTCGGGTACGAACAGCGAGATCGAGCGGCAGTCGCCGATCGTCGTCCCCGGGATGATCTGGGACATGGTCAGCGGCACCGCGGAGGTCGTCGCAAAGCTCCCGCAGAAGATGGTCGGCGTCTACAACGCGGCCTTCAGCGGAGAGGAGCGCGACCTGGAGAGTCCCGTCTCCGTCGTCGGGGTCGGCCGGATCGCCGGTGAGGTGGCCTCCGGCCAGATCGCGTTCTTCGAGACCCCGGGGGAGAAGCTCGCGACACTCGTCCTCCTCCTCGCCGGTCTGAACATCGCCCTCTTCGTCTTCAACCTCATCCCGCTCCTGCCACTGGACGGCGGCCACGTGGCCGGCGCGATCTGGGAGGGGATCAAGAAGGGGTATGCGCGGGCCCGGGGCCTGCCGGACCCTGGCCCGGTCGACGTCGCCAAGGCCCTTCCCCTGGCCTACGGCGTCTCGATCCTGCTCATCGGGATGGCGCTCCTGCTCATCTACGCCGACATCGTCAACCCGATCCGCCTCGGCTGAACTGCCTCTACTGATCCGCCCCGCCTGATCCTCGCCTCGGGTGGAGGTGCGGGACGTCCCTGGTGTGCTGCGGCATGCCTCCACCCGGGCCAGGCCAGGCCAGGGCAGGCCCCGTGAGCGGCACCTCGGGACTGCCGTCCGGGCTCGACTACTGCCACGCCACCGGTTGCTCCTCGCCCCTGCCGCCGTCAGAAGGGACGCTTCATGACGGCGGTGAGCTCGACCTCGGCAGCGTGCAGGTCGCGGGCGGCCACCGTGGCTGCTGCGAGAACGGTGCTCCTGGCCTGCTCCGCCCGTCGGGACAAGGACCTGGTCTCCTGGATCAGCCGACGGATCTGATCGGTGGTGGGAGCGACGAACGGGCCGGGGATCCGCCGCATCCGCAGCCGGCGCCCGACCCGCAGCCGGACCCGACGGTGCAGCTCGAGGTGCCGCACGGCGAACCTCGCCGACTCTGCGGACGCGAGCATCTGCTCGGTCGCGGTCGTCGCCTCATCGGTCGCCTCCTCGAGCCGGTTCGGTGCCTCCTCGAGGTGGAGGGCGAGCTCCCACCGCATCGCCTCGTACCTCGTCAAGGCGGTCGCTGCCGTCTGGACTACCTGCTGGAGCGCCTCGTGGGCTCTCCTCAGCTGCTCGGAGCGTCCCGAGGCGCGATCGACGACCGAGAGCAGGTCGCGGACCTTCTCCCAGCCCTCAGCACGGTCGGAGAGGATGCGCTCGGACTTCTCCCGCACGGCCTCGCGCACGTCATCCGCCACCGACCCGAGCTCGGCCAGGTCCTCCTGAGCGATGGTGAGTCGCTGCAGCTGAGTCGCCAGCCCCTCTTCCTCGGCTGCCAGTCGCGCTGCTCGCTGCTCGTTGCGGCGCGCCCATCTCTGTGGGGGCGCAACCCGTCCGCCGACCCTCCCGAGCAGCTGCAGGACGTCGACCACCGCGTCACCGGCGGCCAGCGAGGCGTCGGCCAGCGCTCGACGCTTCGCCGA
>JAAYSB010000194.1 GCA_012518475.1 Intrasporangiaceae bacterium
ATGCGCCCCGCGGCGGCGAGCTCGGCGCACACCTGCTGCCACCGGTCGGCAAGACCGAACACGATGGCCCAGGGGAGGAACTCGCTGAAGATGTCGCGCCCCTCCTCGAAGCGCAATGTCCGCGCCTCGGCCGTCTCGATGTACCGCCGGAAGCCTGCGACCTGGTCGGTGAGGGCGCGGCCCTCCGCCGTTCGGTACCCGATCGCCCACAGGACGATCGCGACAAGAAGGGCGATCGCGGCCAGGACGAGGGGAGCAAGATAGAGCAGACCTCCGCGGCCGAGGACGCCGAAGAAGATCCCGATCAGGGCGAGCACCGCGATCAGCCCGACCACCAGGAGCAGGACCGTCCCCGTCGAACCTCTCCGAGTCCGCCAGCCACGCGCCATGGGAGCCTTGGAGACCTCTCGCACGAGCGGGGCGGCGGCCTTCTGCCACCGGGTGCTGTCCTCGCTCTCCGGCTTGTCCAGGACAATGCGGTCGCTCTCCTTGAACAGATCCTGCGCGAAGGTCGCGGCGTAGCCGTCCGGCGCCCTGGCCAGGTCCCGAGCCACGGCAGTCCGCTGCACTCCCCCGCTCTTGGTGAACTTCGATCCGGTCTGGGGCGCTGCCTCGATCGTCAGGGCGCCTGCATGGGCGAGCTCGATGAGGGTCGCTGCGGTCGCCTTCGCCGCGGCTGACGAGCTCAGGAGCACGCCTCCGATGGCCGGGGGAACATCCGGTGGGTTGAAGCGCACCGGGATGAGGTCGGACGCCACGTCATCGCGCACGACGGGCGCCGTCGGCTCGATCGTGCCCGGGGCGACCCCCGCGAACCGCTCGTCACGGTTGCGTCGACGGGTCCAGATCGCGGCGAGGACCGACAGCACGAGTGCTAGACCGGTGCCTCCGACCGTGAGGACCGAGGGACGCGCGGCGCGCATGAACGTGCCGCCCGGCTCGACGACCGGCTCGGCGTTGCTCACCGAGCCGGCCGGCACCTGGACCGAGATCGTCACCCCTTCACCCACCCCGAGACCGCTCGCCTCGGCAACCGCCACCCCCGACTCGGTCTGCGTCGCGCACTGATCCGTCGAGCCCGCCTCACCCTGGTAGCAGCTGACCGCGGTGACTCCCTCCGGAGCCTGGACCCTGACCGTCACCTGATCGATCGCCGCCGACCAGTCGTTGCCGGTGGCGTTCCAGTAGAGCTCCGGGGTCCCGTTGACGGTCCGCAGCGCGCCCTCGACGTCGTAGGAGATCCGATAGCTCGCAGTCGTCGTGTCGAGCGTCTCGTCCGGGTCTCCGATCTGCAGCCGGAGCCACGAGAAACGGAAACCGTCGTGCTTGGTCTCGTCGGACCACTCGTCGGGAGCGTCCGGCGAGGAGACCTCGATATCGCTCACCCGGTAGAGGACGTCCCTGTCACTGCCGTCGCCGAAGGGTTGCCTCGTGATCAGGGATCGATAGATCCCGTGCCGGTCCTCCTCGGCGAAGACGTAGTCGATGTCCTCGACCACCTCGACGACTCCATCGGCACGGATCGTGTAGCTGATGTCGTAGTTGCTGATCCGGTCGCCGTCCTCGGCGTGCGCCGCTGGGCCGGCCAGGCCCACGAGCACCAACACCGCCACGACGACCCCGAAGAGCCTTCCGCCGATCAACCTCATCACTCACTCCCATCGTCGAACCACCCATGCGGCTGACTGTGCCTCCCCGACGCCTGGAAAGGTCTCGCACACGCTCAGCTCAGGCTAACAACGCCAGGTGAACACGAGGTGCTCACTGCACATCCTCGAGCGCCGTCAGGCCGAGTCGGATCAGCGCTGTGCCGGATCGGCGACGGCGATCTCGTCCGGCGCGACGTCGACGGGGGGCGTTCCGGTCACAAAGACTTCGGCCCGCTCCCAGGGCCGCTGGGCCTCGAAGAAGCGCAGCTCGTGCGCCATCCACTCGTGCCAGAACGCGGTGGTCTCCTCACGGTTGCCGTTGACTCCCTCGACCACGTCCCGCTCGATGCCGCGCCTCTCGGCCTCGGCGAAGTCCGACTGGACCCACACCGTGGCATCGATGAGATCAGCGTGCTCGCGGTGGCTCGAACCGGTGCCCTCGATGACGACGACGTCGAGTCCGGCCGGAACCGCGATCCGGCCCGGTCTGCCCCGCTCCTCCCAGGCAGTCGGCCGGTAGTCCACGGCCGCCCCACGGCTGAGGGGCTCGAGCACGTGCTCCCGCAGGAGGGAGCCCCACTCGTACATCGGCTCGTGCCAGGCGATGTCGTCGACGGAAACCACTGCGCTGGAGGGAACGGCTGCGGCGAGTCGGACTGCCAGGGTGGTCTTGCCGGCCGCACCACGTCCGTCGACCGCGAGTACCCATGGCCGCCCCGGCACGGCGCGAACCACTCGGCCGACGACGTCGGCGAAGGGAATTGCGACCCACGGGCCGGCAGCGGGCTCACCGGGAGGAAGCGTGAAGGACACCGGACTCAGCCGCTCTGCTGCGCCGCCCACGACGCGTGCATGCGCGTGTAGACCCCTCCGGCGCCGACGAGATCGCGGTGGTGGCCCAGCTCGACGATCTCGCCCTTGTCGACGACCACGACGACGTCAGCGGCCTCGGCGGTCGAGAGCCGGTGAGCGATGGCGATCGAGGTCCGGCCCCGGGTCAGCCCGTCGAGCGCGCGCTGCACGCGGACCTCGGTGGACGGGTCGACGGCGGAGGTGGCCTCGTCGAGGACGAGCAGGTCCGGGTCGGCGAGATAGGCCCGCACGATGGCGACGAGCTGGCGCTCACCGGCGGAGAGGGACTCACCCCGCTGGCCGACCTTGGTGTCGAGGCCGTGCGGGAGCCCCTCGATCCAGGCGTCGAGACCGAGCTCGGTGATTGCGAGGGAGATCTCGTCGTCCGTCGCCTCGAGCTTGCCGAAGCGGATGTTGTCCATGAGGTTCTGGTCGAAGAGGAAGCCTTCTTGCGGGACGAGGACGACCCGCTCGCGCAGCGACGAGAACGCGATCGTGCGCAGGTCGTCGCCGTCGAGGAGCACCTGCCCCGCCTTGGGGTCCATGAGCCGGGTGAGGAGCTTGGCGAGGGTCGTCTTGCCCGAGCCGGTCTCCCCCACGACCGCGACCTTGGTGTGCGGGCGGATCGTCAGGTCGATGTCGCGCAGCACGAGATCCCCACCGGGATACGCGAAGGAGACATTGTCGAAGGTCACCGTGATCGGGCCCCGGGCCTGGACCACGCCCTGCTCGCCCGGGTCGGAGACGTCGGCGGGGGTGTCGATGACACCGATGACCCGTCGCCAGCCTGCGACGGCGTTCTGCATCTCGTTGAGGATCTCGGTCGCCATGAGGACCGGCTGGGTGAAGAGGTTGACGAGGAAGACGAAGGCGAGCAGCTGCCCGAGCGTCATGTCCCCGCGACTCGTGAGAACCGTGCCGACGACGAGGACGACGGCCAGGGTGAAGCCGGCGAACGCCTGCCCGGACACGAACGCGGCCACCGAGCGGATCTGTGCCGTGATGGCCGACTTGCGGTGCTCCTCGATCGTCGTGTCGATACGCTCGGCGGTCCGGGCCTCGACACCGTAGGCACGGATCGTCGTCGCGCCGACGATCGACTCACTGATGGAGCCGAGCATGTCGCCGACCCGGGCGCGCACCGCTCCGTACGCGCGGCCGAGCATCGGCTGGAACCACCGCACGAGCAGCACAAGCGGGATGAAGCAGACACAGACGACGAGCGCGAGCACCGGGCTATAGATGACCATGAGCGCCGTCGCCAGCATGACCTGTGCCGTGCTGACCAGGAGCATGAGTCCGCCGAACTGGACGAACATCGAGATCGTGTCGACGTCGTTCGTCACACGCGAGACCAGGGCACCGCGACGCTCGGTCGACTGTGTGAGCACCGACAGGTCGTGGATGTGGCGGAATGCCTTGAGCCGCAGCGTTGCCAGCCCGGACTCGGCTGCGGTGAAGAGCCGCACGTTGACGAAGTACTGGGTGAGCGAGGTGGCGACGACGACCGCCCCGGCGATGCCGATCGCCCACATGACGAAGGAGACGTTCACCCCGCCCTCGGCGAGGATGCCGTTGTCCGTCGCCTGCTGGACGACGAACGGGATGACCACGCGGCCGACCGTGGCGAAGACGGCGAGAGCCATCGTCACGAGGAGACCCTGGCGGATCTCCGGGGACAGCTCGAGTCCGCGGCGCAGGGTGGCGAGCGTCCCGAGGTCGGACTGCTGCTCGATCCGGCTGCTCTCGACGGGATCCGCAGCCAGGTCGTCACTAGCGCCCACGTCGTCGCGCGTGTCGTCGGTGTGGTCGCTCATGACTCCTCCTCCCGGGCGACGGCCTCTCGCTCGGCGGCCTCACGCGCATACGCGTGGACAAGGTCGGCGTAGCCCTTGCACCGGCCGACGAGCTCGCCGTGCGTGCCGGCGTCGACGACCGTGCCGTGCTCGATATAGACGACCTGGTCGGCGAGCAGGATCGTGGCCATGCGGTATGCGACGACGAGGACGGTCATCCCGGCCCGGGCGTCACGCAGCCCGGCGAGGATCGCCTGCTCGACGGACGGGTCGACGGCGGACGTCGCGTCGTCGAGGACGAGAAGCCGAGGACTGCGCCAGATCGCCCGCGCCAGCGCGATGCGCTGGCGCTGGCCACCGGAGAGAGTGCCGCCCCGCTCGCCGATGACGGTGTCGAGCCCGCTGGGCAGGGCGCGGACGAAGCCGTCGGCCTGCGCGATCCGCAGCGACTCCCACACGGACTCGTCGGTGGCTGCGTCTGCGGAGTCCACGCCCAGGGTGACGTTGCCACGGACGGTGTCGTCGAACATGAAGGTCTGCTGGGCGACGAGGGTGGCCACTGCAGGGATCTCGCCGCGGGCCAGCTCGCGGGCCTCGACTCCGTCGATCCGGACCGAGCCGGAGTCGGCGTCGACCAGGCGCAGGGCGAGGTTGGTCACCGTGGTCTTGCCCGAGCCGGTGGGTCCGACGAGGGCGGTGGTGCTGCCCTCCTCGACCTCGATGGTGACGCCGCGGATGGTCGGCTGCTCCTCGCCCTCGTGCGAGTAGAAGACGTCCTCGACGACCGAGGACGCCGGACCCGGACGCTCCGGCAGCGTCGCCTCGCCGAAGGGCATCGAGCCCTCGGCGCGCAGGACGTTCTGGACGCGGTCCCACCCGACGACGGAACGCGGGATCTCGGCGAGCACCCAGCCCAGGGCACGGACCGGGAACGCGAGGAGGGAGAACAGATACGCCATCTGGACGACGTCGGCCGCGGCCAGGTCCCCGCGGGCGACCCGCCACGTACCCACCCCGAGGACCGCGAGCGTGCCGAGGGTGGGGATGGCCTCGATGACGGGCTCGAACACGCCCCGGGTCCGGCCGACGAGGATGAGCGCATCCCGCAGCTCATACGCCTTGCCGCGGAACCGCTCGGTCTCCTGGTCCTCGCGGCCCATGGCCTTGACGACGAGGCCGGCCTCGAAGGACTCGTGCGCGACCTCGGCCACCTCTGCCCGCAGCTGCTGGGCGCGGGTGATCCGCGGCGACATGAAGCGTTGGAAGATGAGGTTCGCGACGAACAGGCCTGGGAAGACGAGGAACCCGATGAGGGCAAGGAACGGGTCGCCCATGATCATCATCGCGCCGGCGATGATGAGCATGACGACGACACCGATGGCCATCGGCAGGGGGTTGAAGACCTGCCAGGTCGCCTCGATGTCGGCGTGCGCATTGGAGAGCAGCTGCCCGGACGGGTGGGCGTGGTGCCACGAGAGCGGCAGGCGCAGGTAGCGCCGGGTCACCCGTCGTCGGTAGTCCGCCTGGAGGTTGAAGCCCGCGATCGTCGCCCAGACCCGGCGCAGGATCACGCCGATGACGTTGACGACGAGGATCGCGACGAGCACCCCGAAGATCAGCCACAGTCCGCCACTGGTGAAGGACTGCTCGAGGTAGGCCGGCTCGATGACCCGGTCCGTGACGAACCCGATCGCCCACGCGTTACCGACGGTCGCCGCGGCCCACAGGATGGCGCCGAGAACGGCGATGGCCGTCGCCCGCGGCTGGTCGCGCATACCGCTCCAGATGACGCGCAGACCGCGCCGGAGCACAGCAGGGGTCGCGGCCGGTCGCCCGACCGGAGCAGAAGTGGAGGACATCGCCTCCGAATCTACGTCAGCACAGTGACAGTGCTGTAATCCTTCACGCCCGCCGACAGCTGTCCAAGGTGTGCGCGCGGGTCACCGTAGGTACGCTCGAGCGCGGTGAGCATCGCGGTGAGGTGACCGACGGCATACTCGCTCGTCATCGCGATACCGCCGTGCAGCTGAATGGCCTCCTGGCCTACGTGCCGTCCGGTGCGCCCGAGGACCACCCGGCAGCGGGAGACCATGGCCGGGTCGGTGTCACCCTCGGCGACGGACATCGCCAGATACATGGCCATGGAGCGTGCGAGCTCGACCGACACATACATGTCGGACGCCCGGTGGGTCAGCGCCTGGAACGCCGCGAGCGGCACCCCGAACTGCTTGCGGGTCTTGAGGTAGTCGGTCGTCATCGTCAGCGCCGACTCCATCGCGCCGAGCGCCTGACCCGCGTTGGCGACCGAGGCCAGGGCGAGGGCGTCGGTCAGGGCCTGGTCGGCGTCCGCTCCGCGCAGGAGTATGCGACCAGCCGCCTGCTCGAGCCCGAGCACCTCCTCCGCGCCGACGGCCGTCGCGGATCCGTCCACGACGACGAGGACCGTGCCGTCCTCCGAACCGGCCGAGACGATGAAGTGGCTCGCGTCGGCACCGAAGCGGACCGGACCCTTGAACCCGTCGAGGACTGCCTCGTCACCGGAGACCTCGGCCCGGATTCCGCCGGGAACCGCAGCGAAGGCACGCATCGGCTCAGCGAAAGCAGGGAGTACGAGCGACTCGCCCGAGACGGCCGCCTCGACGAGGCCGTCGCCGGCGGCGGCGAGCAGGCTCGTCGCGAGCAGCGCATCGGCATAGGCGCTCTGCACCCCGGCGCGCCCGAGCTCCCGGGCCGCGACGAAGACCTCGACGGCGGAGGCACCGAAGCCGCCGACGTCCTCGGCGAACGGCAGCCCCAGGAGGCCTGTCTCGGCCATCGCCGACCACAGACCCGCGTCGTGGGGTCGGGGTCCGGCACCGTTCTCACCCTCGGCGGGAGTGCGGCGGCCGACCATGTCGCGGACGGCTGAGGCGAGGGCCTTCTGCTCGTTGTCAATCGTGAAATCCATTGTGGTTTCTCTCTCCTCGTCCTTCTCGCTCAGGCCTTGAGTCCCAGCACAGCACCGGCGATGATGCTGCGCTGAACCTCGTTGGAGCCGCCATAGATGGAGGATTTGCGGAAGTTCAGATAGGTCGGCGTCGAGCGTCGCGCCCAGCCCGGGACGACCGCGTCGTCCTCGAGCTCACCGAGGGCGTCATCCTCGATGAGCCACACGAGCGACATCGGTCCGGCCACGTCGACGGCCAGCTCGAAGACGTCCTGCTGGAGCTGGGTGGCCCGGATCTTGAGGATCGAGGAGGCCGGGTCCGGCTTGCCGTCGGCGGAGTTGCCGGCGACCCGGAGCACAGTGATCTCGAGGGCCATGAGCTCGGCCTCGAGCTCGGCGACCCGGGCAGCCAGGAGGGGCTGCTCGAGGACCGGGGTGCCGTCGGCGTCGAGGACGCGCGAGGCATACCCCTTGACCTGGGCGAGCTTGCTCTTGATGGCGCCGATCGCGGCGATGCCGGTCCGCTCGTTGCCGAGGAGGAACTTCGCATAGTCCCAGCCCTTGTTCTCCTCACCGACGAGATTCTCTGCGGGGACCCGCACGTCGGTGAAGAACACCTCGTTGACCTCGTGGCCACCGTCGATGAGCTGGATCGGGCGGACCTCGATGCCCGGGGTGTTCATGTCGATGAGGAGGAACGAGATGCCTTCCTGCTTCTTCGCATCCGGGTTGGTGCGGACCAGGCAGAAGATCCAGTCGGCGTGCTGGGCCATCGTCGTCCAGGTCTTCTGGCCGTTGACGACCCACTCGTCACCGTCCCGCACCGCGGTGGTGCGCAGGGAGGCGAGGTCGGAGCCGGCGTCCGGCTCCGAGAAGCCCTGGCACCACCAGATGTCGAGGTTGGCGGTGGCCGGGAGGAACTTCTCCTTCTGCTCCTGGTTGCCGAAGGTCGCGATGACGGGGCCGACCATGCTCGTGTTGAACGGCAGGAGGTGCGGCACCCCTGCCGCCTGCATCTCGGTGAGCCAGATGTGCTTCTGGCGCGGGCTCCAGTCCTTCCCGCCCCACTCGACCGGCCAGTGGGGCACCGCATACCCACCGGCGTTGAGGATCTGCTGGCTGCGGACGATCTCGTCCTTGGTCAGCTCGACCCCGGCCGTCACCTTCTCCCGCAGCTCCGCAGGGATCTGGGTGGTCATGAACTCGCGCACGTTCGCCTGGAACTGGGCGTCCTCGGCGCTCAACGACCGCTGCATACGGGCTTCTCCTCATCCATTCCGTGGTCACGACACGACATGTCATTGACCAACTTACTCGTGAGTTGGCAGGCTCTCGCACATGGATAGCACGATGCAGTCGCCGCCCCTCCTCATCAGCCAGATCCTGAAGTTCGGATCGAGGATCCACGCCGACCAGGAGGTCGTCACGTGCACGGAGGACGGCACCCGGCGGATGACGTATGCGGAGGTCGGGAAACGCTCCGCCCAGCTCGCCCACGCGCTGCGCGGGCTGGGAATCGAAGGTGACAAGCGGGTGGCCACCTTCATGTGGAACAACGCCGAGCACCTCATCGCCTACTTCGCGGTGCCGTCGATGGGTGCGGTGCTCCACGCGCTGAACATCCGGCTCTTCCCACAGCAGCTCGTCTACATCACTGCGCACGCGGGCAACGAGGTCGTCATCGTCGACAACACCCTGGCCGCCCCGTTCAGCCAGCTCCTCCCCCGGCTCACGACGCTGCGTCACGTCATCGTCAACGGCCCGGTCGAGGACTCCGTGCGTGAGGCTCTCGCCGCACCGGACCACATCGAGTCGGTCCACGACTTCTACGAGCTCATCGACGGGCAGCCGGAGACCTATGACTGGCCGACCGACCTGGACGAGAACTCCGCGACCTCGATGTGCTACACCTCGGGCACCACGGGCAACCCCAAGGGCGTCGCCTACTCGCACCGCTCGAACTACCTCCACTCCACCGCGGTCGCGATGTGCCTCGGTGTCGGCCAGGGCGACCGGCTCCTCACCGTCGTCCCCCTGTTCCACGCCAACGCGTGGGGCTTCCCCTACCTGTGCTTCATGGCCGGGGCCTCGATCATCATGCCGGACCGGTTCCTCCAGGCCGGCCCGCTCGCGCGCCTGCTCACCGAGGAGAAGGTCACCAGCGGCGGCGGCGTGCCGACGATCTGGAACGACCTCGTCCGCTATCTCGACGAGCACAAGCCGGACGTCTCGAGCGTCCGTCGCCTCATGGTCGGTGGCGCTGCCTGCCCGCCGGCGCTGATGAAGGCCTTCCAGGAGCGGCACGACATCGAGGTCGTCCACGGGTGGGGCATGACCGAGATGTCCCCTGTCGGCACGCTCGCCGTTCCGCCGGTCGAGGCCGAGTTCGGCAGCGAGGAGTACTGGCGCTACCGGGCGGCTCAGGGCCGGCTCCTGCCCGGCGTCGAGGCTCGACTCATCGGGCCCGAGGGCGACGAGCAGCCGTGGGACGGCGCATCCGTCGGTGAGCTCGAGGTGCGCGGCCCGTGGATCACTGCCTCCTACTACTCCAACGGTGAGGAGCCGCAGACCGAGCTGGACGAGATGGCGAGCAAGTTCGACGACGGCTGGCTGCGCACCGGCGACGTCGGAGCGCTGACCGAGGACGGCTACCTCATCCTCACCGACCGGTCCAAGGACGTCATCAAGTCCGGGGGTGAGTGGATCAGCTCGGTCGACCTCGAGAACGCGATCATGGGTCACCCCGCCGTCCTCGAGGCCTCCGTCATCGGCGTCCCGGACGAGAAGTGGGGCGAGCGTCCCTTGGCGACCGTCGTCGTCGCCGAGGGCCAGAGCGTCACAGCCGACGAGCTGCGCGACTTCCTCGACGGCAAGCTCGCCAAGTGGCAGCTGCCGGAGCGCTGGTCCTTCATCGACGAGGTTCCCAAGACCTCGGTCGGCAAGTTCGACAAGAAGCTCCTGCGCAGCCGCTACGCCGGCGGAGAGCTCGAGGTCACGCAGCTCGACTGAGGTGGCCTAGACGCCCGCCTGACCGATTTGTGACCGCATGGTTATCAAGTTAGGCGCTCTTAAGCCTGCCCATCGGCATGTGATGTCGCTAGGTTCGGTGCATGGCCGAGCACCTCGTCGAGATGAAGAGTGTCAACAAGCACTACGGTGACATGCACGCTCTCAAGGACATCAACCTCACCGTCGGCAAGGGCGAGGTCCTCGTCCTCATCGGTCCGTCGGGGTCGGGCAAGTCCACGCTGATCCGCACGATCAACCGCCTCGAGACGATCTCCGACGGCACGATCACGATCGACGGCGAGGTCCTGCCCGAGGAGGGCAAGGGCCTGGCCCAGCTCCGCTCGGACGTGGGCATGGTGTTCCAGTCCTTCAACCTCTTCGCACACAAGACGATCCTCGAGAACGTCACGCTCGGTCCGATCAAGGTCCGCAAGATGAAGAAGGCCGACGCCGAGAAGAAGGCGATGGACCTGCTCAAGCGGGTCGGCGTCGACCACCAGCGCGACAAGTACCCGGCGCAGCTCTCCGGTGGTCAGCAGCAGCGGGTGGCGATCGCCCGGGCGCTGGCGATGGAGCCCAAGGTCATGCTCTTCGACGAGCCGACCTCCGCTCTGGACCCGGAGATGATCAACGAGGTCCTCGACGTCATGGTCGGCCTGGCCAGGGACGGCATGACGATGGTCGTCGTCACCCATGAGATGGGCTTCGCCCGCAAGGCCGCGAACCGGGTCGTCTTCCTCGCCGACGGCGAGATCGTCGAGGAGAACACCCCTGAGGAGTTCTTCACGAACCCGCGCTCGAGCCGGGCCAAGGACTTCCTCGGCAAGATCCTCACGAACCACTGACCTGACAGATCCCAACAACAAAGGAGAAACACCATGACGAAGCGACACGTGCGGCTGTTCGCCGTGGCTGCGAGCGCCGCTCTCGTGCTCTCGGCCTGTGGCGGCGATGGCGACACCGACGCCGACGCCGGTGACGACGGCACCACCGCCGCTGAGGATGGCGGCGACGCCGGCGAGGGTGGCGCCGACGGCAGCATCCGCATCGGCATCAAGTTCGACCAGCCGGGTCTCGGCCTGCGCGACGGCGACACCTACTCCGGTCTCGACGTCGAGATGGCCAAGGGCGTCGCCGAGAAGCTCGGCTACTCCGAGGACCAGATCGAGTGGGTCGAGTCCCCGAGCCCGCAGCGCGAGACCATGCTCGAGACCGGCCAGGTCGACCTGATCTTCGCCACGTACTCCATCACGGACTCGCGCAAGGAGCGCGTCTCCTTCGCCGGTCCGTACTTCATCGCCGGCCAGGGCCTGCTCGTCCGCGCCGACGACGACTCGATCAACGGCCCGGAGGACATGGAGGGCAAGATCCTCTGCTCGGTCGCCGGCTCCACGCCGGCCCAGCGCGTCGCCGACGAGTACCCGGGCGTCGAGCTCCAGGAGTACAACACCTACTCCGAGTGCCTCCCGGCACTGCTCTCCGGCACGATCGACGCGATCACCACCGACGACACGATCCTTGCCGGCTACGCCGCGCAGGAGCAGTACGCCGGCCAGCTCAAGCTCGCCGGAGAGCCCTTCTCCGAGGAGCGCTACGGCGTCGGCACCGCGAAGGGCAGCGAGCTGTGTGAGCAGGTCAACGAGGCGATCACGGCCCTCATCGACGACGGTGCGTGGGAGCAGGCTGTCACCGACACGCTCGGCCCGGCGGACTACACCCCTGGCCCGGGCAACCCGCCCGAGGTCAACGAGGACTGCGCCTGAGGCGCATCCCTCGGGTAGCTCACTGACGAGTGGGTATGCGGCGCGCACCGGGTGCGCGCCGCATACCGACCGCTTCTCTCCCCTGACGACTGCGGAGGCCGCATGATCGACATCCTCTCGAGGTACGACGTCCTCGGAGCCTTCTGGATGACCGTCCAGCTGACGCTCTTCTCTGCCATCGGATCCCTGATCATCGGCACGATCCTCGTCATCATGCGGGTCTCGCCTGTCGCGGTCCTGCGCAACCTCGGCGCCTTCTATGTCAACGTCGTCCGGAACACGCCCCTCACCCTCATCCTCGTCTTCCTCTCGGTCGCGGTCTTCGGGGTCCTCGGCTATGCCCTGGCGACTCGCGGAGAATCGGGGTTCATCGCAACGAACGCCTTCCGGTGGGCGGTCATCGGCCTGTCGGTCTATCACGCGGCCTTCGTCTGCGAGGCTCTGCGGTCCGGCGTCAACACCGTTCCGCTCGGCCAGGCGGAGGCGGCCCGCGCGATCGGACTGACGTTCGCGCAGTCCCTGCGCGAGGTGATCCTGCCGCAGGCCTTCCGCGGTGCCATCGCCCCGCTCGGGTCGGTCCTCATCGCCCTGACGAAGAACACCACCGTCGCGGCGATCATCGGCGTCTCCGAGGCGGCCGCCCTGATGCGCGCCATCATGGAGAACGAGACCGGATCGGTCGTCGTGTTCTTCATCTTCGCTCTCGGCTTCGTAATCCTCACGCTGCCCATCGGGGTCGGATTCACGTCCATGTCACGACGTCTGGCGGTGAAGCGATGAACACCCCACGAAGCTCGTCGTTCCTCCGGCCCACGCAGAGCGTGGGACCCGCCTCCGATACTCCGAGGAGGCCCCGATGAGCGCCCACTCCGTTCTCTTCGACGCCCCGGGGCCCAAGGCGCGCAGGCGGCACCTGATCCTCACGGTCATCAGTGCCGTGCTCGCGCTCGCGCTGATCGCCTTCATCGCCATGCAGCTGAACGACAAGAACCAGTTCAGCGGCACGCTGTGGAGCCCGTTCACGCGAAGCGCCACGTGGACGCAGTACATACTCCCCGGCCTGTGGGGCACCCTCAAGGCAGCTGGGGTCTCGGTCGTCTTCGCGATGATCTTCGGACTCGTCTTCGGCATGGGTCGCCTCTCTCAGATCAAACCGATCCGCTGGGTCTGCGGAGTCATCGTCGAGTTCTTCCGCGCAGTCCCCGTGCTCCTCATGATGCTCTTCGTCTTCCTCTATCTGGCGCGGAACATGGGCGTGCCCGGGACAACCGCCTCGTTCATGGCCGTGGTCATCGCCCTGACTCTCTACAACGGGTCCGTCATCGCCGAGCTGGTCCGCTCCGGTGTCCACCAGCTGCCCAAGGGCCAGGGCGAGGCCGGTCTCGCAGTGGGCCTCACCCCCGCCCAGACGCTGCGCAGCATCCAGCTGCCCCAGGCACTCACCGCCATGCTCCCTGCGCTGATGAGTCAGCTCGTCGTCATCGTCAAGGACAGCGCCCTCGGTACTGCCCTGCCGTACTTCGAGCTCATCACCTCCTCCCGGCAGCTCGGCTCGGCCCGAGCCAACATCCTCGCGGCCTACGTCGTCGCGGCGATCATCTTCATCCTCGTCAACTGGATGCTCACGATCGCCGCGGGCCGTCTCGAGCGCTACATCGCCACCCGCGGCCACACCGCGGCCAAGGTCAAGACCGGTGGCTCTGCACTCGTCGAGGGTGGTGGCGCTCCCGGTGAGTTCGGGGCGAACATCGCGGACGCGGTCGAGGACGAGGTCGATGACCTCAGGCACGCCCGGCATGAACGTCGCGCAGCCCGCAGGGAGGGCTCCCAGGATCAGCGGACGCGAGCCGGCGGGGG
>JAAYSB010000195.1 GCA_012518475.1 Intrasporangiaceae bacterium
CGGCCACAACCGCCCGCCGACGAGATGCGCACGACGGTGCCGCTCGAGACGGAGTAGATCGGGGTGCCGATCGGGGCGGCGATGTCGATGCCCGCGTGCAGACGTCCCCAGCGTGAGCCATAGCCAGAGGTGAAGGTGCCACCGGCAATCGGGAAGACCCAACGCTGAGCGGACTGGCGACGCTCCTCCTCGGCCTTGCGCTCGGCCTCTGCGCGCTTCTGCTCCTCGAGCTCACGCTTCTTCTCGGCGATCTCCTCACGGACCTGAGCGCGTGCGACGCGGTCGTCCTCCTGCTGGCGACCCTGGAGGAGTGCGAGCTGGTCGGTCGTGGCCGTGCGGCGCTCGGCGAGGGCGTCGGTGTCGCTGCGGGACTCGCTCACCTGGCTCTGTGCGAGCGCGAGGTCGATCGTCGTCGTCTGCAGCTCAACGGGAGCAGAGCCCGCGACCGTGGCGCCCGTGGTCGTGAAGACGAGGGTGGCCGCTGCCGCTGTGGGCAGGGCGAAGGTCGGAGTGAGGGCACGCGGAAGGCGGAGCTTGCGCGGCGCTCGGTGGCGACCGGGCACACGGTGGCGACCGGCGTACGAGCGAGAACTCAACGAACAGACCTCACGGGCAGGGGGCACGAACTCGAGCTGTGCGGACTCCGGCAGGGGGTGGATTCCACGGCGCTCGAAAAGACTCTCGTCACAGTAGCGTAACCATTCCGTTATGCAAATTCTCTGTCCACAGACGTTCCACGTCGTGAACACCTCGCCCGCGACGATGCCCTTGCGGTGTGACGGAGCACACGTAGCAGGCGGTCAGGAGCCGCGCGGCAGACGTCCGCCCCGACCTCCTGTGCGGGGGAGGAGCGGCGCTGCACCGGGACGTCTGGTCGAGCCGTCGGGCTCGAGGTCGGCCAGTGCGTTCGAGATGCCGTGCACGACCGAGCCGAGCATCGGCAGTGTGACGTGCCCCGCGCCGTGCAGCGCGATGTTGCGGACGGTGAGGTCAGGATGACGCAGTGCTGCGTTGCGCTGCGGGAAGATCAGCTGGTCCAGGTCCGACCAGTAGGCGATGAACCGCGTCCGACAGTCCCGCACCGGCCTGCGCAGCTCCTGGATCAGGGCGCTATCCGGTCGGAGCTGGACCCCGATCTGCGTCGGCCATGCGTAGGCCATGACCGTCCCGTCGTGCGGGGTGCCGAGCGTCACGAGAGTATGCACCCGTGCGTCACCGCCGAGCCTGGTCACGTAGTAGCGGGCGATGAGCCCGCCCATGCTGTGCCCGATGATGTGGATGCGCTCGTAGCCGGTCTCGGCGACGATGCGCTCGACCTCTTCGGCGAGGTGGCCCGCGACGGTGCGGATATCCGCCACGAGGGCCGAGTAGTTGATGGTCGTCAGGTCGTTGAACCCGCGCGAGCGGAGGCCGCGCTGCATGAGGGTGAAGATCGACCGGTTCGAGTTGAGCCCGTGGATCATGAGGATGGGCGTGCCGGCGGCCTCGATGTCCGAGACGAGGAGCCCGCGCTGGTGGGGGCGGAGGTGCTCGATCCGATAGCCGCGGTCGGCCCGCTGCCGCTCCTCGACGCGCACCCCGAACGGATAGGTGAGGACATGCGCGGTGAGCCAGCCAGTCTCGATCAGCGCTCCGGCCATGCCGCTCGGAGTGGCAAGGCCGCGGGCGATGGCGCCGGCCACGTCCGCGCCGCCACGCAGGAAGGCGGTGGCACCCTGGGCGGTCTCCCGGACCCCGCTGACGAGCGGGTTGTCGGTGAGGCCGACCCGACCGAGGGCCCCTTCGACGGCACCACAGACTCCGTCGGCCGGGGACGTCGACGTCTCCGTGGCCGCCGACATCAGTGCCGCATCTCGACCGGGCATAGCGCCTCACGGTACAGCCTTGTGCTGAACACGTGTCCAGTCCCCGCAGACTCGGCCCGTCCCGGCGCGGCCCGAGCGCACTAGATTGAGCCCGTGCCCCGCGTGATCCACACAGCCCAGGCGCTGGTCGACGTCGTCCTCGAGGTCCCTCGACTGCCCGTCCGGGGTGGCAATGTCATGGCACCCGC
>JAAYSB010000196.1 GCA_012518475.1 Intrasporangiaceae bacterium
GCCGTCACCGACCGACGGCGTGACCGGCACCGTCGACGCCGCCACACCCGATGACGGCTTCGACTGGGGTCTGCTCGGCCTCCTCGGTCTGATCGGTCTGGCGGGTCTGGCCGGCCGCAACCGTGGTGACCACCGTGACCCTCGCGTCCACGACAACCGCGGCACGACCGGCCGGGTCGACCTGGACCGTGACGGCCGCGACGACCTCGGCCGCGACGACCGCAACCGCAACCTCTAGAACCCGGGAGGGAAGGGGCGCCGCCGCCACCGACCTCGACGCCGAGGACGGCGGCGGCAGTCACCCCCGCCCCCGGACGGTGTGCCATGGTGAGGCATGAACAAGTTCTACATCGCCGCCGCGCTGGCTGCCGCCGGCGGTGCGGTGCGGGTGCTCCCGGGGCTGCGTGAACGCAAACGCCGCGTGGAGGAGACCGTTCCGGTCGAGATGCGCACCCCACTGCTCTATCTCAGTCTCCCGACGACGAGCCATAAGGGTGTCAAGCGCATCCGCAAGCTGCCGATCAACGCCCTGTTCCGGATGCCCGACGGGGTGGTCATGTTCACCCTCAACGCCAAGGTGCCCGGCCAGGAGACGGTCCAGGTGCAGATGTACACGGTGGAGAAGCGGCCCCGGCCCAGTCCGTGCGTGCTGTGGATCCACGGCGGCGGATTCGTCATCGGCAACGCGGCGATGTCCCAGCCGACCGGCGGCCTCGTCGCGCGCGAGCTCGGTGTCCTCGTGGTCTCCCCCGAGTACCGGCTCGCGCCCGAGGACCCGTTCCCCGCAGCGCTCGAGGACTGCTACACCACCTTGAAGTGGATCCACGACAACGCCGACGAGATCAACGTCGACCCGACGCGCATCGCCATCGCCGGGGAGAGTGCCGGAGGTGGGCTCGCCGCCGCGTTGGCCCAGCTCGCCCATGACCGCGGCGAGGTGCCGATCCAGTTCCAGCTGCTCGTCTATCCGATGCTCGACGACCGCACTGTGCTGCGTGAGCTGCACCACGGCACAGGCGAGTTCGTCTGGACCCCGGACAAGAACGAGTACGGCTGGACCGCATACCTCGGCGGGCCTCCGCAGCGGGACAGTGCGCCGGAGTACGCCGTCCCCGCCCGGCGCGAGGACCTCAGCGGGCTGCCGCCGGCGTGGATCGGCGTCGGTGACCTCGACCTGTTCTATGAGGAGAACGTCGAGTACGCCCGGCGTCTCGAGGAGGCCGGCGTCGACGTCGAGCTGCACGTCGTGCCGGGCATGCCGCACGGCGTCGACACCATGATCAAGGACTCACCGGCCATCGACGCCTTCAACGCCGCCAAGGTCGCGGCGCTGCGCGCCGCGCTCATCCCGGATGACGCAACCACGGACGACTGAACGGATGGGGTATGCGGTGCGAACCGCATACCCCATCGGCACCGTGGTCATGACGGACTGAGCGAGAATCGACGCCGTGGCCGACCTGTTCACCCCTCTGCTTGCGGTGTTCGCGGTCATCGGGTTCATCATCGGGTTCTCGAAGACCTCGATCGGTGGGGTCGCGGCGATCGGCGTCGCCGTCGCCGCGCTCGTCATGCCGGCGAAGGAGTCGACCGCCGCGATCCTCGCCGTACTCATCGTCGGTGACCTCGTCGCGATCCGGTTCTTCGGCCGGCACGTCGACTGGTCACTGCTGCGGTCGCTCGTGCCGGCCGTCGTGCCCGGACTCGTCCTCGGGACGCTGTTCCTGGCCTGGGTCTCCGATGAGGTCCTGCGACGCTCGATCGGTGCGATGATCCTCGCGCTGGTCGCGCTCCAGCTGTGGGCCCGATGGCGTCGGGACGGGCATGAACAGGGCCGGCGGTCCCGTGCCGACCACCCTCTCATGGCCGCAATCACCGGAACCGCAGCGGGATTCACGACGATGACGGCGAACGCGGCAGGCTCGGTGATGACGCTGTACTTCGCCGCCAAAGGCGTCGACAAGGCGCGGTTCGTCGGCTCGTTCGCGTGGTTCTTCCTCGGGGTCAACCTCGCCAAGGTGCCGTTCAGTGTGGGACTGGGCCTGATGACGTGGGCGGACGTGGGGCGGGCGGTCATCGTCGTCCCGGCGGTAGTCCTCGGCGGGCTCGCGGGTCGGGCGCTGCTGCGCCGACTGCGGCAGGAGCAGTTCGAGGTCGCCGTGCTCCTCGGCTCGGGGCTGGCGGGACTGCTGCTCGTCACCAGCTGAGCCGGGAACCACCGTGGGCGGACGGCCGACGCTCGCGTGGATACATGGTGCTGTTCTGGCGACACCGAGCTTCCACGCGACCACCTCGCCGGACGGGGAGTCCTCCCCATGCGCTCGGGTTGTCCAGAGCGCGGCGTCGTTTCTATGGTGATGGGGATCAGTTCCTCATCCTGACCAGCAACGGGGGTTCCTCCATGTCCGTGTCACGTCCGCGCGCCGCGCGCATCGCCGCGCTCGCGCTCGCCGCCGCGCTCACTGTCACCGCCTGCTCGAGTGACGACGCCGACACTGCGCCGCCGCCGACCGAGCAGACGACCCAGGACGACGCCACGGACGGGGATGGAGCGGCCGATGACACGGCCGCAGAGTCGGACGACGGTGCGGAGGACTCCACCGACGAGCCGGACGACGCCGCGACCGCTGAGACGGACGACCCCGGAGAGGCGGAGTCCGCGGCCGAGGCAGGTGTCGACCCGGTCGAGCTCGGCGATCCGGTGGCGACCTTCGAGGTCGGGGCGGACGACATCGCAGATCCGGACGCGGCGATGGTGGCGGAGATCTATCCGTTGCAGCGTGAAGGTGATGTCGTCACGCTCGTCATGCGGTGGACCCTGCGGGCCGAGCCGACGGAGCGTGGAGTCTTCCGCGGCCTCCTCGGGGAGGCGTCCGGGCTCGGCGCGGTGACGCTCGTCGACCCGGTGAACCTCCGTCAGCACAGCGTCGTCGAGGCCGGTGGCAGCAGACTCATGTCAGGCAGTCTCACCTCGTACCAGGGCGGGCAGTCGCGGTACTGGTCCGCGGTGTTCGCCGCTCCCCCCGAGGATGTGACGGCGATGACGCTGCTCTTCCCGGTGCTGCCGGCCATCCCGGACGTCCCGATCCGATGAGACGCCCTCTCGTGGTGGTGGCCGGCGCGGCGCTCGCGCTGGCGGGCCTGCCGGGCGCACTCGCCGAGCCGGATGCGCGTCCCACTCCGAGCCCTGCCGAGCTCGCCGCGAGCATCACCGACCTCGACCTCGCCATCGCCGACCTCGACCTCGGGGTCACCGACCTCGACCTTCGGATCGACGACGTGGACCGCTCGACGACGGACGGCGACGAAACAGTCATCGCGTTGACGACCGACGTGCTGTTCGGGTTCGACGAGGCGGACCTGCCGGCCAACGCGCCGGCGAAGATCGAGGAGGTGCTCGCCGATGTTCCGGAGGGGACGGCGGTCTCGGTCGAGGGGCACACCGACTCGATGGGCACCGAGGACTACAACCAGGACCTGTCGGAGCGGCGGGCCCGGGCGGTTGCTGACGCGATCGCCGAGGTGCGTCCGGATCTGGAGCTCGACGTGGCGGGTTTCGGGATGAGTCGGCCGGTGGCGGACAACGAGACCAATGGTGAGGACAACCCCGAGGGGCGTGCCCTCAACCGTCGGGTCGAGATCCGCTACGCCGACTGAGGCTTCAGGACCGTCCCGAGGAACTCGGCGAGCTCGTCCGTCGCGTCGAGCGGGAGGATGTGCGCGACGTACTGGTCCGGCCGGACGAGGACCAGGCACCCGCGCTCGCGGTCGATGCCCCGCTCGGCATAGATGTCGGCGCCCGGGACCTCGGCGCTGTACGCCTTCTCGTAGTCGAGCAGACCATAGCGACCGGTCGTCGGCCGCAGGAGCTCGGGCAGGTCGGTGATGTCGAGGTCACGGTGCCCCTGCTGGACGACACCGAGCACGTCGATCACGGCGTCGATGTCCGCGCCCGCTGGAGTGAACCTCGGCAGGACGTCGGAGGAGAGTTCTGCGCAGGCCTGCGCGAGCCGGGAGTCTGCGCTGCGGGGGTCGGCCGGGTCCGCGAAGAGATAGAGACGCCAGCGCCCGTCCGCCCGCGCGACGTGGCCGAGGTGGATCCGTTTCGCGTCGGCGACCCGGACGACCTCGGCGGACTGGAACCGCTCACCGAGCGGCAGACCGGAGGCGAGGTCCTGGTGGGTGGGCTCACCGGTCAAGGTGAATCCGGCATACGTCGTCGCGAATCCCGCTGTGTATCGGCCCTGTTCCGAGAACTGCCGCTGGAGCTGCTCCGGACTGACGCCCTCGTCGTCCGCGCCGGCGGCGACCTTGGCGCTCATCATCGCCGCCCACTTCTTGTCGAAGTCGACGAGGGCCTGAGCGGTGAGGCGACGCTCCTCGGAATAGGTCCGCAGCAGACTCTCGTCTGCCTGACCACGCAGGACCGCGGCGAGTTTCCACCCGAGGTTGAAGCCGTCCCCCATGGAGACGTTCATGCCCTGGCCGGCCTTGGGGCTGTGCGTGTGGCAGGCGTCGCCCATGAGGAACACCGACGGGATCCCAGTCTCCCCGGTGTTGTCGAAAGCGCTCGCGATCCGCTGGCCGATCTCGTAGACCGACCACCACGCGATCTCCTTGACGTCGAGTGCATAGGGGTGCAGGACCCGCTGAGCAGCCTCGATGAGGTAGTCGGAGGTGATGCCCCGGTCGCGGACCCGCTCGCCCTCGCCGAGCTTGTCCAGCTCGACATACATCCGGAAGAGGTTCCCGCCCTCGCGCGGGATGATGAGGACGTTGCCGTGACTCTCGGACTGGATGAGGGCCTTGAAGCGGATGTCGGGGAAGTCCGTCGTCGCGAGGACGTCCATGACGCCCCAGGCGACGTTGGCCGCCTCACCCTCGAGCCGGGAGCCGATGAGGCCGCGGGTCACGCTGCGGGCCCCGTCGGCACCGACGACATAGCGGGCTGAGACGTGCACCTCCTCGTCCGTTGCGGTGCGGCGCAAGGTGACTCGCACAGGCCCGTCGCCGCTGTCGTCGAGAGCGGCGATCTCGACGCCGTAGTGCGGCTCCAACCGCGAGGGAGAGTTCTTCATGACCTCGAGGAGGAAGCCGTGCACGCGGGCCTGGTTGAGGATGACGTGCGGCATCTCGGACAGGCCGTCCTCGACGTCCTGGATGCGACCGCTGCGGGAGATCCGGGACCGGTCCTGCGGGTCAGGCCGCCAGAAGACGACCTCGTTGACCCAGTACGCCTCCTCCTTGATCCGCTCGGCGATGCCGAAGGCCTCGAACATCTCCATCGACCGGCAGGCGATGCCGTCCGCCTGGCCCAGCGCGAGGGGTCCGTCGCGACGCTCCACGATCATCGTGCGGATGTCGGCGAAGGCCGCGAGCTGGGCGGCGAGGACGAGCCCGGCCGGGCCGGTGCCGATGATGAGGACATCGACCTCACCGCCATCGATGGCGTCGCCGACCGTCGTCTGCGCGGCAGCGTGAACGCGCGGGTCGCCGGGGTAGTAGCCGTCGCGGTAGAACTGCATCGCTGGTCCTTCTCGTCGTCTGGTCATCGCTGGGGACCGTGCCACAACCTGGCAATTACCAGGTTGTGGCACGGGGCCGCCGACAGGGGCGGGTCGGTCCACTCTGGCGCGTGATGCATACCCGCTCTAGTGTTTTCTGGTATGCGGAAAAGTCCGGTGCAGGAGAAGCCGCCCTATCCGCTCTCCTCCGTCGACAATGCGCTGCGGCTGCTCCAGCTGCTCCGCGACGGGGGAGCGTGGCGGCTCAGTGACTGCGCGGAGGAGCTCGCGGTGGCACCGTCGACGGCGCACCGGCTGCTGTCGATGCTCGTCTACCGCGGGTTCGCGATGCGTGATGACGACCGGAACTACGTCGCCGGTCCGGCGCTCGGCGCCCCCGTGGTCGACGCGCCGTGGGTGCCGCGGCTGCGGGAGATCGCCGCGGACATCCTGCGCTCGCTGAGCCAGGACCTCGGCGAGACGGTCAATCTCGTGCACCGCGTGGGATCGAGCGTGCGGTTCATCGAGTCCGTCCAGACCAGTGCGGCGATGCGGGTGGGGGACCGCACGGGCTCGGTCCTCTCTGCGGCCGAGGCCTCGGGCGGCAAGGCGCTCCTGGCCCTCGAGCCTCCGGAGCGCGTCCGCTCCCTCTTTGCGGGTGGCGCTGCCGGGCTCTCCGGACAGGCTCTCAGTGAGCGCGAGATCGACCGGCTGGCACGGGACCTGGAGGGCGTCCGCCGCGTCGGGTATGCGGTCAACCGTGAGGACACCGAGCCGGGTGTGGGTGCCGTGGGTGTGGCGCTCGTGCTGCCCGACGGTCACCCTCTCGCCGGCCTGTCGGTGTCGGCACCGGTAAGGCGACTCAGTCACCTCCTCACCCCGCCCGCCATCGCCCGTCTCTTCGCTGCCCGGGATGATCTCACCACACGAGCCGCGCACCTCGATCCGCCGCTCGTGGCCTCCACGGGACGGGACCTGGGCTTGACCGCGCCCACTGCTCCGGGAGGGAATGGAGCCATGACCCACCACAAGAACGCCACGTCCGAAGCGGTCGTCGCGACCGATCGCGCGGCCCGCTACGGCAAGCAGCTCGCCTCCCACCTCGGTCGCAAGGCCACCGCCGAGTGGGATGAGGAGAACGGCAGCGGCGCGATCGTCTTCGGTGAAGACCGCGGTCACGCGGAGCTCGTCGTCCAGGAGGACGGCCTGCTGATGAGGGTGTATGCAGCGGCCGGCGCCGAGGACAACCTCGAGGACGTCCTCGGTCGGCACCTCGTCCGGTTCGGCTCGCGCGACGAGCTCGTGGTGTCGTGGACGCGTGCCGACGGAAGCGCGGGCACTGAGCAGCGACTCACCGAGGACAGCTGACCCTCGGAGGGGTTTGGCCGGACGCCCGGTGGCCCACGTCAGGCTGACTCGGGTGAGACATCCGCTTCCATCAGGTAGAAGGGGAGGCGCCTAGCGACGGTGATCGCCATAGCATGTCCCATTGCACTCGGTACGTCGAAGGTGACCGTCCATGACCTTGTCTGCAAGCCGCGCCACAAAGCGCTGGGCTGATGATGGCGGCGTGAGTCGCTTTACGACGGTGGGGATTCCCGCTGAGCAGCGCATCGACCTCTGGGAGCAATACAACGAGGCAGCGTTGTTCCGGTTGCGCGCCGCGACCATGTCGGAACGGTCGCTGCTGGCGACGCAGGTGAACGTCCAGTACGGAGACCTGCGACTGGCGCATATCAAAGCCAACGATCATGTGATCGAGCGAACCGCGCAGTTCATCAGGGCTAGACCCCACGACGCCGTGTGTCTGTGCCTTCTTCTTGAGGGAGAGGCGTTTCTCTACCACGGCCGGGGTTGCGAGACACTGCGAGCCGGTGACGCGGTCGTCTATGAGGTCGATCGACCCTTTATGTATGGCTTTAGCACCAACATGCGCCAGGTCATCATCGAGGTGCCCCGCCGCCTGCTCGACCTGCCAGGGCGGGGTTCAGATCCCTACCGGCCCCATGTGCTGCGTCTCGCGGGGAGTGCCGCCGCGACGAGAGCGCAGATGGCGGCCAGCTGGGTTCTGCAGGCGATGACTCAGGGACTGGCTTCGGACCGCCGGACCGAGATCGACATCCTCAACGCATTCCATTTGCTGGTAGGTGGAGGACAGTCCGGCTCGGGCGCGCACCTGTCGATGGCGCGCACCTTTATCGAGTCGCGACTCGCAGGTCCGTTGTCGGTGGAGGTGGTGGCGCGCGAGATCGGGGTGAGCTCTCGGCACCTGGCGCGGCTGTTCACCGAGGCTGGGAGCACCCCTGGGCGGTTCATCATGGAACGCCGCATGCATCGGGCGGCTGAACTGCTCGGCGACCCCAGGATGAACCACCTCTCCATAGCCCAGATCGGTGAACAGGTCGGTCTTGTGCAAGCGGCACACTTCAGCAGAGCTTTCAAGAAACACTTCGCCGCGACCCCCTCACAGTGGCGGGTCCTTGCTCGGGAGCGCCGAGCCAGTTGATGTCGTCCCGGTCAAGGCAGCGAGGTTGACATTTTCGGACACAGGCTTGCCTGTTTCGGACAATCCCTGGCTTAGCCTCTGCGCCGTTGCTTCCCTGTGGTGGTACACCGCCGTTCTCATCTAGGAGGCCGCCACATGGCAACCACTTCGGCATCCGCAGCGCTCTCGACCGATGGTTGGGGTGGTCGGATCTATATCGACGGGCAGTGGGTTGACGGTGCCGCAGGATCGAGCCCGGTCATCGAGCCGGCGACCGGCGAGGAGATCGCGCGGGTCGGGACTGCGAGCGCCGCAGACGTGGCGCGGGCAGCAGCCAGTGCCCGAGCCGCTCAACAGGAGTGGGCGGCACTTCCGCACACGCAACGCGCAGCCGTTCTCCGCAAGGCTGGAGACCTGTTCGCCGAGCATGCTGAGGAGTTCTCCCAGTGGAACGTTCGTGAAGTCGGCGCGGTCCCCGGAATGGCCGGCTTCGCGCTGCATGTCGCCTCTGAGGAGTGCTGGACGTCGAGCGCCTTGCCGGGACTTCCGTACGGTGAGCTGCTGCCCAGCGAGCAGCCGCGGTATTCCATCGCGCGGCGCCTCCCAGCTGGGGTGGTCGGTGTCATCTCGCCATTCAATGTGCCCCTCATTCTCAGCATCCGCTCGGTCGCCCCAGCGTTGGCGCTCGGCAACGCGGTGCTCCTCAAGCCAGACCCGCGGACGGTCATCACCGGTGGCGTGAACATCGTGCGGGTCTTCGAGGAAGCAGGGTTGCCGCCGGGCCTCCTCCAGCTTGTGCCCGGCGGGGCAGAGGTCGGTCAGGCCATGGTCGAGGACCCCCACGTCCGGGTCATCTCCTTCACCGGCTCAACCCGAGTGGGAAAGCTCATCGGTGAGGCCGCTGGTCGGCACCTCAAGCGCGCCCACCTCGAACTGGGGGGCAACTCGGCCCTCATCGTCCTCGACGACGCTGACGTTGAGAAGGCGGTCAACCTGGCGGCCTGGGGATCGTTCTTCCACCAGGGGCAGATCTGCATGACGACCGGGAGGCACCTCGTTCACGAGAGCCTCTATGAGGAGTTCGTCGAGGCTCTGGCTGCGAAGGCCAATGCCATGCCTGTTGGCAATCCGCACACTGACGAGGTCGCGTTGGGACCGATCATCGACGAGGGCCAGCGGGACAGCATCCACAGCTTCGTGACGCGCAGTCAGAGTCACGGTTCGAGCGCTCGAGCCGGAGGAGAGTACGACGGACTCTTCTACCGGCCCACAGTCCTCGCCGATGTCGCGATCGACGACCCGGCGTTCCACGAAGAGATCTTCGGTCCTGTGGCTCCGGTGACGAGGTTCTCCAGCATCGACGAAGCCATTTCGATCGCTGAGTCCAGTGATTACGGTCTCTCCTTGGGAATCGTCACTCCCGACGTGATGAAGGGACTCGCGATCGCAGACCGCATCCCCACCGGGATCGTCCACATCAACGATCAGACCGTCAACGACGAGGCCAACGCTCCCTTTGGTGGCGTCAAAGACTCTGGCACCGGATCACGCTTCGGAGGAGGGGCCGCGAACGTCGAGGCGTTCACGGAGACCCGGTGGGTCACCTTCAGGGCGCAACCCCCCGTTTATCCCTTCTGATCCGACTAGCTGTCCCTCCTCCGCACTACGTGCTGCCTGGTATCCCGGTACCTCCTGTTCATGTCACGTGCGTGACACGAACAGGCGAGATGCCTGCACGGACCGGTAGGTCCCAGCCTGGGGTTTCCGTCTGGCGGAAGGCCAGGCGAGCGAGCGCATCCCGCTGCGAGATGGTATGGCGAATGACTGGCGGCGCGGACACCGTGAGTCACACCGACTGCAAGGAGGCAGCGTGATGAGTGAGATCGCATCGAGCACCGAGAACCTCGAGACCGAGAACCCCCAGGCCGATCTGGCGAGTGGCGGAGCCACGGTCGACACCGTGACCGAGGTACCGGTGGCGATCGTCGGTGCCGGTCCGGCCGGGCTCATGCTCGCTCACCGCCTGCACCGGGCCGGGATCGACACCGTCGCGATCGACCTCCGCACCCGGGAGGAGATCTCCACGACGCAGCGCGCCGGCATCATCGAGTCCGACGCCGCGATGGACCTCGTCGAGCTCGGCGTCTCGGACCGGATCCTCCGCGACGGCTACGAGCACGAGGGTGTCGACCTCCGCTTCGCCGGGGAGAGCCACCGGATCGACTTCAAGGACCTCGTCGATGCGAGCGTCTGGCTGTACCCCCAGACCGATGTGTTCATCGATCTCGCCGACGCCCGGGACCGGGACGGCGGCAAGGTCTACTACGGGATCACCGACCCCGAGGTCCGCGACATCGAGTCCTCCGCTCCCACAGTGCGGTTCACCGCCGACGACGGCACCCGCCACGAGATCCGCGCCCGCTATGTCGTCGGTTCGGACGGCTCGCGCAGCATGTGCCGCCACCTCATCCCCGAGGGCGAGCGCAAGCAGTACTTCCGCGAGTACCCATTCGCCTGGTTCGGTTTCCTCACCGAGGCCCCCATGAGCGCTCCCGAGCTCGTCTATGCCCACTCCGAGCACGGCTTCGCGCTCATCAGCCAGCGCACCGAGTCCCTCCAGCGGATGTACTTCCAGTGTGACCCGACCGAGAACGTCGACGCGTGGTCGGACGAGCGGATCTGGGAGACCATGCAGGCGCGGGTCGCCGGCGCGGACGGTTTCACCCTCAAGGAGGGGCCGGTGACGGAGAAGTCCGTCCTCATCTTCCGTTCCTTCGTCCAGCAGCCGATGCGCTGGGGCAACCTTGTCCTCGCCGGTGACGCGGCGCATACCGTTCCGCCGACCGGTGCGCGCGGACTCAACCTGGCCCTGCACGACGTCAAGATCCTCGCCGAGGTCCTCGAGCGGGCGCTCGGGTCGGAGGGCGAGGCAGCCCTCGCCGACTACGAGCCCCGGGCGCTCAACCGGGTCTGGCGGGCGCAGAACTTCTCGTACTGGATGACGCAGATGCTGCACACCCCGCCGTCGGCGTCACCGTTCGACATCAAGCGCCAGGAGGGCGAGCTCGACAACGTCGTCAGCACGCGCGCGGGCCGGACCTATCTCGCGGAGCAGTACACCGGCTGGCCCAGCCACGGCTGACGGGCGTGCCACAAC
>JAAYSB010000197.1 GCA_012518475.1 Intrasporangiaceae bacterium
CCCGGGTCCTGCTCGTCGTCGAGGAGGTCGAGCCGGTCCTCACCCTTGCCCACGAGGTGCGCTCGGTGCTCGACCGCCCGCGGCCGGCATCGATGACCGCAACCGTGGCCGACGCCAGGGCCCAGCTCGAGGGGCTGATCCGGCCCGGTTTCGTCGCCTCGACCGGGGTGGAGCAGCTGCGGCACCTGCGCCGCTATCTCACCGGCCTGCGGATCCGGCTCGAACGGGCCGACGAGTCCCCGACCCGCGACCTGCAGCTCCAGGAGGGGATCGACCAGGTGGAGGAGGCCTACGCCGATCTGCTCGAGTCCCTCACCTCCACCCGCGCCAGGGCGCAGGATGTCCGCGACATCGCCTGGATGATCGAGGAGCTGCGCGTCGGGACGTTCGCCCAGCGGCTCGGCACGGCCCACCCGGTGAGCACGAAGCGGGTGCTGAGCGCCATCCGCGCGATCGCCCCCTGACCCGACCGGCCACTCACGGGGAGCGTGTGGGAATGCGGGAGCGGCGCATACCCGTTGGTATCGGTAGTTCCTGACGAATCCTCGATCTGAGAGGCTAGTGCCGTGCTTGATCCCCGTGCCCTGATCCGCTTCGAGGCGGATGCGACCGCCCAGGACCTGCGTCCGGGGCCCCTCGTCATCACGATGGGTGCCTTCATCGACGCGGGCGCGACCGCGCGCCTGCTCGGTGACCACCTCACCACCTCGAGCCCTGCCCGCGTGCTCTGCACCTTCGACATCGACCAGCTCCTCGACTACCGCGGTCGGCGTCCGCCGATGGTGTTCGAGAGCAACCGCTTCGTGTCCTACGAGGACCCGGCGCTCGTCCTCTATGCGATGGAGGACCGGGACGGAAGTCCGTACTACCTCCTCGTCGGACCCGAGCCGGACTACCAGTGGGAGCGGATGGTCGAGGCGCTGCGCTTCGTCCTCAAGGCCCTCAACATCACCCTGGTCGTGTCCGCGCACGGCATCCCGATGGCCGTCCCGCACACCCGTCCGGTCGGGATCACCGCCCACGCCACCGACCCAGCACTCATCGCCGACGCCGAGTCACCGTTCGGCACCGTCCAGGTGCCGGCCTCCTTCGCCTCACTCCTCGAGCTGCGGCTCGGTGAGCAGGGCCGGGACGCGATCGGGTATGCCGTCCACGTCCCGCACTACCTCGCGCAGGCCGAGTTCGCCGAGGGTGCCCTCACCGCCCTGAACGCCATCGTCGACGCGACCGGCCTGAACCTGCCCAACGACGAGCTCGTCGAGAAGGCCGGGATCAACCGCGCCCAGATCGCCCAGGAGGTCGCCGGCAACGAGGAGGTCGCCCACGTCATCGGCGCGCTCGAGCGGCAGTACGACGCGTTCGTCGAGGGCAAGGAGCGCCCGAGCCTGCTTGCGACCGAGTCGGCGGAGCTGCCCTCCGCCGAGGAGCTCGGTGCCGACTTCGAGCAGTTCCTCCGCGGCGTCGACGGCGAGCACTGAGTCGTTCCAGAGCCCTGAGGCCTGAGGCGTCCCGTAGGTCTGGGACGGGTCGCTCTCCGAGTCAGTCCTTGGCCTCGGACCAGCGCTCGATGACGCTGACGTCCGCGACGAAGCGGACGGCATCGGCCCGCCCGTCCGCGCTCAGCCACCGCCGTGCGGCATCGCTGAGAGCCTGCTCGACCCGGTGGGCGCACTCTGCCGCGTGCTGCTCCGGCACGTGCACGAGGACCTCGTCATGGAGGCAGAGGACGATCTGAGCCCCGAGGTCGCGGGTCGTCGCCCGGATGGTCGCCGCCCACGCCTTGAACAGCTCGGCTGCCGTGCCCTGGATGATCGCGTTGCGGGCGAAGCGTCCCCGGGCTGCGGCGACCGGCGGCGCCACCGGTTGACCTCGCTCGTGCGGGGGAGCGGTGTGGACCGCTCGGCCCCCGAAGGTGTGCACCGTCGCTCCACGGGACCCCTGCTCTGCGGTCTCCTCGAGGAGCCGGACGGCGACGGGGTAGGCGCGCTGCAGCCCGCTCAGCGCCTCACCGGCAGCGCCACTGCGCTGGCCGTACATCGCGGCGAGCACCGCGACCTTGGCGACCGCCCGCTCGACCCCGAGCCGAGCAGCGACAGGGGCGTAGAGGTCGTCGGCCTGAGTCGCCGCCATGAAGGCCGCATCGCCGGAGACAGCGGCCAGGACGCGGGGCTCGATCTGGCCCAGGTCGGCCCGGACGAAGCGGTGCCCCGGCGCGGCCCGCACCCCGGAGCGCAGCTGCGCCGGGAGGTTGTGCAGGCCGTTCTCCGCGGTCATCCGACCCGCGGCTCCGTCACTCGCGGTCCACCGTCCCCGGAGCCGGTCGTCGCTGCCGACGTGCGTGTCCAGCCACCGCCAGCCGTAGGTGGTCGCGATCCGCTCGTCCGCGCGCCACGACAGCAGCGCCGGCACGACCGGGTGGGCCTCGCGGAAGGCCTCGAGGGTCCACTTGCGCGTGTTGGGGACGTCAATCCCGGCGGCCAGCAGCATCTCCTTGACCTGAGCAGGGTTGCGCAGATCGGTGTGCTCATGGCCTGGGACGAGGGTGCGCACCCTGTCGTCTCGCACGCCTCGCTGGGCCAGCTGGGCCTCGAACGACTCCTGCCGCGGCCCGGCGCTTGCGGAGATGAGGGCGCCCATTGCGTCCCTGTCGATGGGCAGGCCGGCCTGCTCCAGCTCGACGCACAACAGCGCCGCAGCCGACTCGGACAGTGCCGTCGCGACCGCCCGCGGGCCGGTCCGCTCCAGGACCTCTCGTTGACGCTCCGCGCAGAGGTATGCGGCGCGCGCCCACTCCTGCAAGGGCATCGGATCGTCCGGCAGGGCAGCTGCTTGCCAGCGTCCCGTCACTGCGTCCCCACGGAGGTAGCCGGCCGGGGTGATCAGCGAGCCGGCAGCGGGGGAGTCGTCGACGTCGCCGAAGTCGAAGAGATCGTCCCGGGGTCCCACCGGCGCGCGGCTCTGATCGAGTCCCTGGACGGCGCACCAGATGTCCTGCGGTCCAGCCCGCCACCCGCCCCTGACGAGACGGTGCACCTCGGCGCAGTCCCAGAGCCGGGCGACCGGCACGCCCAGGGCGGTCAGTGCAGCGAGGTCGGCGGCGGACCAGACGACCCAGCGCACAGGGTCCGATGACCGTTGCAGGTCACCGACCGCCGCGGCGATCTCGGCCGTCGTCCCGACGGCGACGTGCTCGGGAGACCAGAGCGACGCATACCCCTCGGGAATGCTTGTGGCGACCGCGACTGTTCTCACAGCCACGACCCTAGGCGGTGTCGCGGACACTGCACGCGTGTCAGGATGGCACGCGGCCGAAGCCTCCGCTGACGGTCACGACGAAGGGAGCCACCCATGGCGAGGAAGAGCAAAGCGCTCGAGAAGCGATCTGCCCTGGAGCAGGCACAGGACCCGGACAACAGCCTGTTCGGTGGGACCGCGATGAGCCTGGTCCAGGGTCTGCTCGACAGCGGCATCGACGGCAAAGGGCCGTTCGACAGCGCCGAGAAGGTCGCGCGCGAGGCGCTGGCCAGCGAGGGCTCGGTCGATCGCGCCATCGACAAGATCGTCTCCCAGCACACCCGGCTTGCTGCCGTCGAAGGCTTCGTCACGGGTCTGGGCGGCTTCATCACCCTGCCGATCGCGCTGCCGGCGAACGTTGCCGGGTTCTATCTGCTCGCCACCCGGATGTCCGCCGCCATCGCCCACCTGCGCGGCTACGCCCTCAACGAACCCCAGATCCGCTCCGCGGTGCTGCTCAGCCTCGTCGGCTCCGACGGCGACGAGCTGCTCAAGAAGGCCGGTGTCGTGGCCCCGACGAGCGCGATGACGAACTTCGCAGCGCAGCGACTGCCCGGACCGGCCCTGATGGTCGTCAACAAGGCCGTCGGCTTCCGCCTGCTCACCCAGGTCGGCAAGCGCACCCTGACCCGGTTCGGTCGGGCGATCCCGCTCGCCGGTGGGGTCATCGGTGCAGGCCTGGACGGCTTCCTCATGCGTTCTGTGGCCAAGCAGGCCCGCGGCGAGTTCCCGCAATCAGGCTGAACACCTCGATCCGGCCCCGGGAATGGGGCGGCCGCCCCGGACGTTGAGGCACATGGACCCCGACCGGTGTCCGCGATCGACCTCCTCAGGAGAAGCCCATGGCGACTGCCCGTTCCCGAGTCGTGGTGCTCACGACCTTCTATCGCGCGGCGCGCATCGCGATGCGCCCGGGTGGCCCCAGCCTGGCCAGTCGGATCAGCTCGCTGCCGCGCCTGGTGCGCGAGACCCTGTCCGGCCGCTATGCCGGACTGACCACGGGACGGCTCGCGCTCATGGCGCTCGCCGTCGCCTACATCGTCTCCCCGGTGGACCTCGTGCCCGAGGGTGCCCTCCTCATGCTCGGACTCGCCGATGACGCCATGGTGCTCGGCTGGCTCGCCGCAGCGCTCGTCAACGAGACCGAGTCGTTCCTCGACTGGGAGCAGACGGCGCCCACCCCGGTCAGCACGGTGCCCTCGGCGGTCGTGCGCTGACCTGACATCCACAGTCCCACCCCGTCACGGGTGTGTCGTCCACAGGGGACGACACACCCGTGACGTCGTTGTGGGGGTGCGGCTTCGCTGGGGGGCATGAGAACCTCCCGCCTGCAGTCCACGTCCGATCCCGCTGTCGTCCGGATGCGCTCCCCGGGGGAAATCGTCTCCGCCGCCCCGATCCTGCTCGGCTTCACCCCGGCTGACTCGCTCGTCCTCATCTGCCTGCGGGACACACGGCTCGGCCTGACCTGCCGGATCGACCTCGCCGACGTGACCGACGACGAGCTGATCAGCGACGTCACCGCGGCGGTGCGGCGCAACGGCGCCACCTCGGTCATCCTCATCGCCTACGGCCTGGACCGGGCCCTCACCGAGCCCGCCCTGGTGCGGATGCGCACGGTCATCCTCAAGGCCGGCATCAAGGTCAAGGACGACCTGAGTGTCGTCGACGGCCGCTGGTTCCATGAGGGCTGCACCGAGGCGCGGTGCTGCCCATCCCAGGGCACGCCGGTCAGTGACCACGATGAGGCACCGACGACGATGGCCCTTGCCGCGGCCAAGGGCGGTCACCTGGCCAGCAGGGAGGAGCTCGTGGCGCTCGTGGCACCTGACCGTCCCCTGCTCAGGACCGCGATCGCCGCTGCCCTGGACGCCGTCGACCCCGCAGAGGTCACCGACGAGAACGTCGCTGCCGACCTCACGGCGATTCTCGGGTGGGGGGACGGCCAGGAGCCGACCCCGCATCAGCTCGCCCGCTCGATGATCGCCTGTGTCCTGCCCGAGATCCGCGACACCTGGTATGCCCTCGTCGCCCCGGGGATGCTCCTCGGCACCGAGGAGCGGCGCAGCCGCCTCCTGGAGCGACTCTGCCGCGCCGGCGCCGCGGCGGGCGACCTGAGCGAGGACGGGTTCCTCAAGGACCCCGAGGCCCGGGAGCGGATCCTGGGCCGCATCAGGCAATGGGTCCGCAACCTGCCGGACAGCGTTCCGGGGTTCCTCGCCGGTCCCCTCGCCGTCGCTGCCACCGCGCACTGGTGCGCCGGGGACGGTGCCCTAGCGCGGGAGCTCGTCGAGCGGGCCGGCGCCCTCGACGCCGCGCCGCTGAGCGTTCTCGTCACGCTGCAGAGCGCCCTCCAGCACGGGGTCCGGCCACCCGAGGTCGGCTGGCTCTCCGACGACATCGTCAAGGACCGGCGACGGCGGCGCGTGGCCTGAGCGCCGGACCCCGGAGCCCGCGATCGCCCGTTCCGGGAGGCGGACGGACCCTTTGCTGCTCCACCCGGTCCTCCTATACTGTCCGGACGGTCTTGAGTGCCAGCGCTTCAGCCCCGGCTTGCTGGCCGGCAACCCTCCTCGCGGTGGGGTGCCCCGGGTGATGACCAGGCCAGCGCGGTCCCGCGTCGGCAAGCGCGAACGCCCCGGAGGCACTTCTCATGGCACACCGTCCACCCGATCACCCGGTCGATCCCGGCGACGCGGGCTGGGCGGGGCTGCAGAGTGCAGACATCGGGACCCTGCCGCTCGACTCCGGCGTGAGCATCCCGGTCACCATCGCCTACGAGACCTGGGGCCGGCTGAACTCCGAGGGCAGCAACGCCGTCCTCGTCGAGCACGCCCTCACCGGCGACAGCCACGTGGTCGGCCCTGCTGGTGCCGACCACCCCACAGCGGGCTGGTGGGAGGGCCTCATCGGTCCGGGGGCGCCCCTGGACACCGACGAGCTGTTCGTCGTCGCGAGCAACGTCCTCGGGGGCTGTCGGGGCACCACCGGCCCGAGCAGCCCGGGCCCGGACGGCCGGGCCTGGGGGAGCCGCTTCCCCAGGATCACGATCCGCGATCAGGTCCGCGCCGAGGCGCGGCTTGCCGACCTGCTCGGAATCGGCAGCTTCCGGGCGGTGCTCGGCGGGTCCATGGGCGGTATGCGGGCGGCAGAGTGGGCGGCCACCTTCCCGACCCGTGTGGAGGTTGCTCTCGTCATCGCCTCGACCGGAGTCGCCTCCGCCGAGCAGATCGCGTGGGCCAGCGTGCAGAACCAGGCGATCCGGGCAGACCGCCACTACGCCGGCGGCGACTACTACGACACCGGCGCAGCGCCGACCGAGGGCATGTCGATCGCCCGGGAGATCGCCCAGGTCACGTATCGCAGCGAGCCCGAGCTGGAACAGCGCTTCGGCAACGACCGCCAGCCGTCGGCCGAGACCGCCGCCCACCGGCTGAGCCACGGCGGCCGGCTCGACCGCGGGGAGGGGCGCCCGCTGTTCGCCGTCGAGGGATACCTCCACCACCACGGCGCCAAGCTCGTCTCCCGCTTCGACGCAGGCAGCTTCATCACCCTCAACGAGGCGATGTCCGGGCACGACATCGGCGCCGGACGCGGCGGGATGGCTGCGGCGCTCGCGGGCTTCGGCGGCGCCCTGGTCGCTGTGAGCGTCGACTCGGACCGGCTGTATCCACCGCACCAGTCGGAGCAGCTGGCGCAAGCGGCCCAGCGGGGTCGTCACATCCGGCTGTCGTCGCTGCACGGCCACGACGGCTTTCTCATCGAGCGCGAGCAGGTCGGAGCGATCATCCGCGAGGCGCTGGAGAGCGCCGGGGCCGCTACCGGCTGGCGGTCCTGGCGCGACGGCACGAGGCGCCGTTCCAGCGCCTGACTGCCGGTCGGGTAGCGTCGGGCTATGAGCATCATCGTCGGCTATGTCCCGACGCGGGAGGGTCGAGCCGCCCTGCGCTTCGCCGCCCGTGAGGCGCTGCTGCGACAGCTGAGCATCACCGTCATCCAGTCACCCCGGCGAGGTCCGGACCGGCACGACGAGATCGAGACCGAGGACCTCGACACGGTCCGCAGCGAGCTCGAGGCGGCCGGCCTGAGCCTGGAGCTGCGGCCCGGCACCCACGACGGGGAGCCGGCCGAGGACCTCATCGCGGCTGCGGAAGGTGGTGGCGAGCTCATCGTCATCGGTCTTCGGCGACGCACCCCGATCGGCAAGCTGATCCTCGGATCGAACGCCCAGCGCATCCTGCTGGACGCTCCGTGCCCTGTGATCGCGGTCAAGGCCGACGCCTGAGGGCGGGGCACTGCACGGAGCGTTTTATAATGGTGGAGAAGGACACGCCGACACCACGCACTGCGACCCAGCCGCGGACACCAGAAGAGTGAGACCCGCACCCCCATTGTGCAGACCGCAGCGTCGATGTCCGTTTCCCGGAAGACGACGAACGACGATCGCATAGGCGTGCCCCCGTGCAGGTGGCCCGGCCTGTGACCTCTCCAGACGAAAGGCCCAAGGACCTTGGCTCCGTCCCGGACGACGAAGACTCCCCCGAAGAAGACTCCCGCGAAGACCGCGGCGACCACGACGGTGAAGAAGACCGCCGCGAAGAGCGCGACCCAGACGGCCGCGAAGAAGGCTCCGGCGAAGAGCGCCGCGAAGGCGACAGCCACAAAGACCACGGCCAAGGCTGCTGCGGCGAAGGCGCCGGCGAAGAAGGCTGCGAGCACGGCCAAGACCGCCGCGAAGAGCGCAACGAAGACGGCTGCGAAGAAGGCGACGACCACAAAGGCGACGACCACAAAGGCGACGACGAAGGCTGCTGCCGCGAAGGCGCCCGCGAAGAAGGCTCCCGCCAAGGCGGCGACGACGAAGCAGGCCGCAAGCGCAGCTGCCACGCCGGCGCGCCCGGCGGCCAGGAAGACCGCCGCCAAGAAGACCACCAAGGCGGCGGCGAAGAAGGCGACCGCGAAGGCCGCAGCCCAGGCTGACGAGACGAGTTCTGATGAGGACTCCGACGAGGACATCGCGCCCGTGGGCCCCGACGAGGAGGTCACGGTGGAGGTCGACGACGCTGACGACAGCGACGCCGAGGACTCTGACGAGGGCGACTCCGACGATGAGGACGGTGCGGGCTCCGGCGCAGCCAGGACGGCGAGCCGCAGCCGAACCCGACGGACGGCCAAGAAGACCGATGGGGGAGAGGAGGAGTCCGAGGAGACCGGCTTCGTCATCCGCGACGACGACGAGGACGACGCCCCTGCCCAGCAGGTCGTCACGGCGGGAGCGACCGCTGACC
>JAAYSB010000198.1 GCA_012518475.1 Intrasporangiaceae bacterium
GCGGTGAAGAGCATGCCGTCCGCGAACTCGCCGAACTTCCCGCGAGCACGCGACCGCAGCCGGCTCTGCAGCAGGAGGGCCGCGGCCTGTTCGGGGGAGTGGCCGGCACCGCGCAGGGCACTCTGCAGGGCCAGCTCACCCGCAGGGTCGTAGGGCGGCAGCTCGTGGAGCGCGGACCAGCCCTCGGGCGAGGCCAGCCACCGCACCGCCGCCGCATCCATGGGATCGATCCTTGCACGTGCCCAGGAACTGGCACTCGGCTTGACCGAGTGCTAATCAGCGACCTAGATTCGTCTTTGGCACTCTCCACTGGCGAGTGCCAGCGGCCAGGCGTGAAGGCCCCTCGACCCCCGCGACGGCGAGGACGCCCTCCGCTCGGCTCTTCATTCGTCCAGATCGAGTCACCCTAAGAAGGGGAGGACCAGGAACCATGTCGGTTTCCATCAAGCCGCTCGACGACCGCATCGTCGTCAAGTCCCTCGAGGCCGAGCAGACCACTGCCTCCGGTCTTGTCATCCCGGACACCGCGAAGGAGAAGCCCCAGGAGGGCGAGGTCGTCGCGGTGGGCCCCGGCCGCTGGAATGAGGACGGCGACGAGCGCGTCCCCATGGACATCAGCGTCGGCGACCGTGTCATCTACAGCAAGTACGGCGGCACCGAGGTCAAGCACGGCGGCCAGGAGTTCCTCATCCTGTCGGCGCGCGACGTCCTCGCGATCGTCGGCTGACCCAGAGCACAGCCAATGGGTATGCGGTGCGCGGCTCGCGCGAGCCGGGCACCGCATACCTCTTCCCGCTCTGACTGAAGAACCAGCGAACTTACGGTAAGGACAGCAATGGCAAAGGAACTGGAGTTCAACGACTCCGCCCGGAAGGCGCTTGAGCGCGGCGTCGACGCGCTCGCGAACGCCGTCAAGGTGACGCTCGGCCCACGTGGTCGCAACGTCGTCATCGACAAGAAGTGGGGCGCCCCGACGATCACGAACGATGGTGTGACCATCGCTCGCGAGGTCGAGCTCGAGGACCCCTACGAGAACCTCGGCGCCCAGCTCGCCAAGGAGGTCGCGACCAAGACCAACGACATCGCCGGCGACGGCACGACCACCGCGACCGTCCTCGCCCAGGCGATGGTCAAGGAGGGTCTGCGCAACGTGGCCGCCGGTGCGGCCCCGTCGGGTCTGAAGCGCGGCATGGACGCTGCGGTCTCCGCCGTCTCCGACAAGCTGCTCGAGACCGCCCGCGAGATCGAGTCCAAGGACGAGATCGCCTCGGTCGCTGCGCTCTCCGCGCAGGACACCGAGATCGGTGGCATCATCGCCGACGCGTTCGACAAGGTCGGCAAGGACGGCGTCATCACCGTCGAGGAGTCCTCGACCGCGTCCACCGAGCTCGAGTTCACCGAGGGTATGCAGTTCGACAAGGGCTACATCTCCCCGTACTTCATCACCGACGCCGAGCGCATGGAGGCCGTCCTCGAGGACGCCTACATCCTCATCAACCAGGGCAAGATCTCCGCGATCGCCGACGTCCTGCCGATGCTCGAGAAGGTCGTCCAGGCGAGCAAGCCGCTCGTCATCATCGCCGAGGACGTCGACGGTGAGGCTCTCTCGACCCTCGTCGTCAACAAGATCCGCGGCACGTTCAACGTCGTCGCCGTCAAGGCCCCCGGCTTCGGTGACCGCCGCAAGGCGATGCTCCAGGACATGGCCATCCTCACCGGTGGCCAGGTCATCGCCGAGGAGGTCGGCCTCAAGCTCGAGACCGCAGGGCTGGAGCTGCTCGGCCAGGCCCGCCGCGTCGTCGTCACCAAGGACAGCACGACGATCATCGACGGCCACGGCTCCCACGAGGACGTCGAGGCGCGCGTGCGCGAGCTCAAGGCCACCATCGAGAAGACCGACTCCGACTGGGACCGTGAGAAGCTCCAGGAGCGCCTCGCCAAGCTCGCCGGTGGCGTCTGCGTCATCAAGGTCGGCGCGCACACCGAGGTCGAGCTCAAGGAGAAGAAGCACC
>JAAYSB010000199.1 GCA_012518475.1 Intrasporangiaceae bacterium
ACGCTTCGCCGACATCACCGGACCACTCAGCGACGGGTCTGAGAAGTCACGTGGCAGCGGCTGGCGCGATCTCGGCCTGGTCGACGAGGTCCTGGTCGATCTGGGTCGCGAGCCACAGCGTCACGATGACAGCGACGGCGGGCATCGTCCAGAGCACGGTCGCGAGACCGAACATGCTCGCGACGATCCCGCCGAGCGGACCGCCGATGGCCATCGACCCGAAGGACAGCGTCCGTGAGGCGCCCCCGATGCGTCCGAGTAGCCCGAGTGGCACGACCCGCTGGCGGATGCTCATGGCGATGACGTTGCTCACCATGTTCGTCGCCCCGACGAGCACGCCCGTGACGGCGATCGACCACCACGTCGGCACGATGACCGGAAGGAGCATGAGCATGCCGTTGACGATCCACGTCGCGAGGACGACACGCACCTCTCCAGATCGACGCGACCAGTCACTCGGGACGAGCGAACCGACGATGGCGCCGGCCGAGAAGGTCATGAGCAGGACGGGGTACTGCCAGGGCTCGAGACCCACCCGGGACTCGGGGCCGACGACCCACAGGACGAACACGGCCATGTATGCGGTGAAGACGAGGTTGGACAGCGCCGCCGCGATCGTCAGTGGCCGCACGACGTCGTGGGACCAGAGTCGGGTGATGCCGTGGACGGCGTCGGAGCGAACCGTCGTCAGCGCGTCACCGTCGCCAGGCACCTCACGGTCGGCGGCGAAGCCACCTGGTCGCGTGAGTTGGAAGAGAAGCACCACGACGAGGGCGAGGAGTCCGGCGGCGACGCCGAACACCCACGCCGTGCCGAGCGTGACGAGGGCGCCACCGATCGGGAGCCCGATGAACTCCTGCATGAGGCGAGCCATGCCCATGATCCGGCTGTTGGCCCGGGGCAGGTCGTCGCGGCCGACGAGCTGCGGGATGAGCGCGTCGGCAGCGAGGTCAGAGAAGACCTCGGTGACGGCGTGGGCGAGGACCAGAGCGATGAGTGCCCAGATCGTCAGGGCGTCGGTGAGGACGACGACGAGCGCCGCGAGCATGATGCCGAGCCGGGCCATGAGAGCGCGGTGCCGGATGCGGGCGCGGTCGCCGCGGTCGACGGCGACACCGACGAGGAGGGATCCGAGGAGCCAGGGCAGCCAGAAGGCCCCCGTTGTCAGCGACACCAGGAGCGGGTCGCGGGTGAGGCCGATGGCGATGAGGGGGAGGGCTGCAGCGATGACACCGTCGGCGAGGTTGCTGCCGCCGACCCCGGCGAGGTGGATCCCGAAGAGTCGGTTGATCCCGATCCGCCGCGAAGGACCTCCGCCATGTCCTCCCACACGGGGGGAGGCGGCGGATCGGTCGTTGGCGACCTCCGGGGGTCGGTCGGACCGACCCGCTGGGGCGCGGCGCGCGTGCCTGGCCATGGTGGCTCCCTAGACTGAGTGCAGAAGAAGCATTGCAAAGGACTATTTGCAAAGGTATCTATGCATCATGGAAGACGTCAAGCGCACCCATCTGCCTCTCGGCAGCCGCGAGGTCGATGCGGCAACCCTCAAGGCCTTCGCCCACCCGCTCCGGATGCGGATGTACGACTGGCTCAAGGACCACGGCGCGGGCACGGCCTCGATGCTCGCGGAGGCGATGGGGGAAAGCACCGGGCAGACGAGCTATCACCTGCGACAGCTCGAGAAGCACGGCCTCGTCGCCGAAGATTCGACGCGGGGCACGGCGCGGGAGCGGTGGTGGGAGGCCCAGGGGTTCTCCTATGGGCTCGACACCATCGAGGCGGACCCCGAGACCTTGACCACCGTCCAGCTCGTCATGCGCCAGGGGGCCGAGGCGCGCTATCGGCGCCAGCTCGAGTTCATCGAGCGGCAGGTCGAGGAGGCCCGCGATTGGCAGGAGGTCGTCACCTTCAACGAGTTCACGACGAGGCTCACCCCGGACGAGCTCGAGGCGATCACCGAGGAGGTGTTCACCGTGCTGGAGGAGCATCTTGCCCGGGCCAAGGCGCGCCGTCGCGAGGACGGTGGCGTGGGCACGCGGATGGTCAAGATGTATGCCCAGTACTTTCCCCTCCCGCCCGACGCCTGACCTGGACCGCGCCCGCCGCGACCCGCACGCGGACTCGGCCACTCCCTCCGGAACCTCGCAATTGCGAGATTCCGGAGGCGGTTTCACGCGTGCGGGTGCGAGTCAGGACAGGGCGGCCGGGAGGAACTCGACGAGGATGAGGACGCCCACCACACCGAGCATGAGGCCGGCTGCGACGAGCAGTCGCCGGTAGGACACGTCGGTGAGCCACCTCCGCCCCCCGGAGACGACGACGGCGAGGAGCGCCTTCGCCCCGACGATGCCTACATAGAACGCGACAACGAGCAGGATCGCCCCCGCTGAGGAGTCCCGCCACGTGCTCACGGCGAGCGGACCGAGCACCGTCGCCCAGAACAGCCACGGGTGCGGACTGAGCAGGTTGAGCAGTCCGGCCTGCCAGAGCGCCTGCCGCCCGGCTCGGCGCTGCTCCTCTTCAGAGATCGCCAGAGTCGCCGCACGGGCATCGCGGACCGTCACGAACGCCGTCCACAGGAGGAACAGGCCGCCGGCGACGGCGAGCATCGGCAGCGCCCTGCTTGGGAGGAGGTCGAGGACGAGGAGTACCCCTGCGATGACGACAAGGTCGGAGACGACCGGGGCGAAGGCGGCAAGCACACCGGCGCGCCAGCCGCCGCGCAGTGCCGAGGTGACGACGAGGACGAACAGCGGCCCCGGGCTGATCCCGGCGCCGAGTCCGAGCGCCAGCCCGAGCAGCAAGGGATCCACCCGCCGAACCTACCCCGGTTGACGTATGGGTATGCCTCGGCTCCCGGCCACCTGAACCGACGCCAGGTCATACGTCGACGAGAAGCCACAGCCGAACGGGCGACGTGGCCGGATAAGGGGACGACCGCATACCCCTCCTGGCTTTAGACTGGATCCGGCAGATCCTGCGGCTATTCCGCCTGCCTGCCCACATCGTCCTCCCAACACCGCTCAGCAGAGGTGCAACGTGCCTACCGGCAAGGTCAAGTTCTTCGACTCCGAGAAGGGGTTCGGCTTCGTCAGCAACGACGAGGGCGGCGATATCTTCGTGCCCGCGAGCGCGCTGCCCGAGGGGGTCGATGCCCTCAAGAGCGGCCAGCGCATCGAGTTCTCCGTCGTCGAGGGTCGTCGCGGCGCCCAGGCCATGGCGGTCCACCTGCTCGACCCGGCCCCGAGCGTGCGGGAGAACCGCAAGGCCAGGGACCGCAAGCCGGCCGACGAGATGGTCGTCATCGTCGAGGACGTCATGCAGCTGCTCGACAACGTGTCGAACTCGCTGCGGCGCGGCCACTACCCGGACAAGGCGGTCGGCAACAAGGTGGCTCAGGTCCTGCGGGCCATCGCGAGCGACCTCGAGAGCTGATGCCCGTGCCGAGCCCAGACACCATGCAGTCCGAGACGGACGAGCAGCCTGACCGCAGCGACCAGGTCGGCGACGCACAGCCGAGCGCGAAGAAGCCGAAGGCCGACCGCCCTAGGGTCGACAAGCCCAAGGTCGACAAGGTCCTCGCGGCAGCGGTCGACCTGGCCCGTGAGGCAGCCGAGTCGATCGCCGAGCCTGGCACGGTGGGGGAGCACGTCGGGATGTCTCCGGACGCGGAGCGGCTCGGGACCCACTACTTCCAGTGCACCGCCGCCGGCTATCCCGGCTGGGCGTGGGCGGTCTCGGTCGCGCGCGTGCCCCGGGGCAAGACTGCGACGATCTGTGAGACCACTCTTGTCCCGGGTCCGGACGCTCTCCTCTCCCCGGCCTGGGTGCCGTGGGCGGACCGCCTCGCTCCGGGCGACGTCGGCCCCGGTGACGTGCTGCCCAGGGTCGAGGACGACCCGAACCTCGAGCAGGGCTTCGAGCAGACCGGTGACGACAACGTCGACCAGCTCGCGATCGTGGAGCTCGGCCTCGGCCGGCCCCGCGTGCTGTCCCCGACCGGTCGCGACGCGGCCGCGACCCGTTGGGTCGAAGGTGACGGTGGCCCGGCCGCCGAGAGCGCCATCAAGTCAGCGGGCAAGTGTCGCTCATGCGGATACTTCGTGCCGATGGCAGGTGCGCTGCGCGCGGTCTTCGGGGTCTGCGCGAACGAGTGGTCGCCGTCCGACGGCCGTGTCGTGGCCCTCGACCACGGCTGCGGGGCACACTCGGAGACCGATGCCCCGGCGCCCCGGCCGGAGCCGATCGGCACCCCGATCATCGACGACAACCGGCTCGACATCGGCTGACTTCAGCGCGGCGCGGCCGTGACGCCTGTTCTTGGCGTGCCGACGGCGGGATCTGGTCCGCTTCTGACACGTAGCCGAACGTGCCCTGGACATAGGCCGTGCCACGGGTGGGATCAGGTCCGCCTCTGACACGGCGGTCACTCTCCGCCGGATCCCCAGTGACCCTGGGCCTGGGGTGTGTCGTCCACAGTGCGGATCTTCCTCTCGTGCGTACGTGGGTGCACAGCAGACGCTCGGCAGATGGCGGAGCAGAAGAGGCTGACACGAGCTCAGCGACAGGAGCGTGCTCGTGACGTCGCCGCGCCATATGACGGGATTGCGCATCGCCGCGACCTTCGAGCCGTCGGGATCACCCGCGAGGATGTCCGCACGGAGGTGAGAGCGGGACGCTGGCTCGTGCTCGGCAAACACACGGTCGTGATCCGTCAGGCATGGAGCACTCGGGCCGCCTGGTTCCATGCGCTCTGGGAG
>JAAYSB010000016.1 GCA_012518475.1 Intrasporangiaceae bacterium
CGACCCGTCGGGCGGCCAAGATGGTCGTCCTCGACGTCGACCACCCCGACATCGAGGAGTTCGTGATGACCAAGGCGCGCGAGGAGGACAAGATCCGCGCGCTGCGTGACGCCGGGTTCGACATGGACCTGGGTGGCGCCGACATCACCTCCGTGCAGTACCAGAACGCCAACAACTCCGTACGCGTCACCGACGAGTTCATGCGTGCGGTCGAGGAGGGCACCGAGTTCGGTCTGCGTGCCCGCGGCACGGGTGAGGTCATCGAGACCGTCGACGCCCGCGACCTGTTCCGCAAGATCTCCCAGGCCGCGTGGGAGTGCGCCGACCCGGGCCTGCAGTACGACGACACGATCAACGACTGGCACACCAACCCCGAGACCGGCCGCATCACCGCGTCCAACCCGTGCTCGGAGTACATGTCGCTCGACAACTCCTCGTGCAACCTGGCCTCGCTCAACCTGCTGAAGTTCCTCAAGGACGACGACACCTTCGACGCCGTCACCTTCCAGAAGGTCGCCGAGCTCGTCATCACGGCGATGGACATCTCCATCTGCTTCGCCGACTTCCCGACCGAGTCGATCGGCAAGACCACCGTCGACTACCGCCAGCTGGGTATCGGGTATGCCAACCTCGGCGCCCTCCTCATGGCCACCGGACACGGCTACGACAGTGACGGCGGTCGGGCGCTCGCCGCGTCGATCACCTCGCTGCTCACCGGCGCCGCCTACAAGCGGTCCGCCGAGCTCGCCGGTGTCGTCGGCCCGTACAACGGCTACGCCCGCAATGCCGACGCCCACAAGCGCGTCATGCGCAAGCACCAGGCCGCGAACGACGCGATCCGGACCATGCACACCATGGACAAGGACATCCACCGCGCCGCGACCAAGGCCTGGGACGCGGTCGTCAAGGTCGGCGAGAAGAACGGCTACCGCAACGCGCAGGCCTCGGTCCTCGCGCCCACCGGCACCATCGGCTTCATGATGGACTGCGACACCACGGGCATCGAGCCGGACTTCTCCCTCGTGAAGTTCAAGAAGCTCGTCGGTGGAGGCTCGATGCAGATCGTCAACCTCACCATCCCGCGTGCCCTGCGCAAGCTCGGCTACGCAGAGGAGACCGTCGAGGCGATCGTCGAGTACATCGCCGACAAGGGTCATGTCGTCGACGCCCCGGGCCTGAAGCCCGAGCACTACGAGATCTTCGACACCGCGATGGGTGCCCGGGCGATCTCCCCGATGGGTCACGTGCGGATGATGGCTGCGGTCCAGCCGTTCCTGTCCGGTGCGATCTCCAAGACGGTCAACCTGCCCGAGACCGCGACGGTCGAGGAGATCGAGGACGTCTATGTCCAGGGCTGGAAGATGGGCCTGAAGGCGCTCGCGGTCTACCGCGACAACTGCAAGGTCGGCCAGCCGCTCTCCGACGGCGGCTCGACCGCCAAGGACGCCAAGGCCGGTGCTGACGCAGCCGCGGCTGAGGCCGCCGGCCAGGCCGCGAAGCCCGAGGTTGTCGAGAAGGTCGTCTACCGGCCGACCCGTGAGCGCCTCCCGAAGCGCCGCACCAGCCAGACCACGTCGTTCGCGGTCGGTGGCGCCGAGGGCTACCTCACCGCCGGCACCTACGACGACGGTCGTCTCGGTGAGCTGTTCCTCAAGTTCGGCAAGCAGGGCTCGACCCTCGCCGGCATGATGGACGCCTTCTCGATCGCGATCTCCGTGGCCCTCCAGTACGGCGTGCCGCTCGAGACCTACGTCGAGAAGTTCACAAACATGCGCTTCGAGCCGGCCGGTATGACCGACGACCCGGACGTGCGGATGGCCCAGTCCCTCATGGACTACGTCTTCCGCCGGCTGGCCCTGGACCACCTCGACTTCGACACCCGCTCGTTCATGGGCATCCACACGGCCGAGGAGCGGGCCCGCCAGCTCGAGACCGGCTCGTACGCGCCGTCCTTGGAGAACAACGACGAGGAGGCCATCGAGGACGAGATCGAGTCCTTCAGCCAGGGCGTCGGTGCGTCGCTGAAGCACCGCGAGGAGGAGACCGAGGACAAGCACAAGCTCGATGCCTCGCAGGTCCACTCCGGTGCCGGTGCGGCCTCGGCCCGTGAGGTGTCCGACGCGATCCACTCCTCGGCCGACCTGCTCGCCAAGTTCGGCGACAAGAAGGCTGCGGACGCCCCGATCTGCATGACCTGCGGGACGAAGATGCGCCCCGCCGGCTCCTGCTACGTCTGCGAGGGCTGCGGCAGCACCTCCGGCTGCAGCTGACGCTCACCGGATCCGCCCGGACTGCCAGCCGGGTGGGTCCCCACAAGCACAATGGCGCCCCGATCGACTCCTGCATCTCGGGGCGCCGTTGTCATGCCCGGGCGCGGGTGTCACGACTCGGTGAAACATACCCCCGGGGGTGTGCAACAGTCGACGGGAATACATACCCCAGGGGGTATCATTCTCCCGAGTAGTCACGTCCCAAGGAGTCACCAGCAATGCCTCGCTTCACCCAGGAATATCGACCGCTGTACTTCCTCGCCGCACTGGGCGCTGGTGGCCTGTCGGTCTCGTTCTTCATGTACCTGATGTTCCTCATCCCGCACCCGGACACGCCGATCCCGACCGTCGAGTCGCTCGTCAACGTCTATGCGCACGAGAGCCTGGGACTGAAGGTGCTGACCACGGTCGCGCTGCTCGGCATCGCCTACTTCGCGGTCCGGCACTTCACCGTCCTGGCCGCCAACCTGCGGGCCTTCGGTGAGCTGCGCCGCAGCCCCGCCTACGAGACGCTGCGCAGCAGCAACGGCGAGGTCACCCTCATGGCCGTCCCGCTCACCCTCGGCATGACCGTCAACGTGCTCTTCATCCTCGGCGCGCTGGGCGTCCCCGGCCTGTGGTCGGTCGTCGAGTACGCCTTCCCGTTCGCGCTCGTCGCCTTCGCCGCGGTCGGAGCCCTCGCACTGTTCTTCTTCGGTCGATACCTGTCCCGCCTCATCGTCGCCCGCGGCTTCGACAACGAGGACACCAACCACTTCTCGCAGATCCTCCCGGCGTTCGCGTTCTCCATGATCGCGGTCGGGTTCGGGGCCTCCGCGGCGATGAGCGAGGTCATGGCCACCTCCGTCATCGGCATGGCCGGTGCGTTCCTGTTCATCGCAGCCACCGCTGCGTGGGTGCTCGTCAAGCTGCCGGTCAGTTTCGCCGCGATCCTGCGCAAGGGACTGGCCGTCGAGGCCGGCCCGACGCTGTGGATGGGCATCCCGATCTTCACCCTCGTGGGCATCACCTTCGTGCGTGTCGGGTCCGGCATCGCGCACCGGTTCCTCGACACCGGGCTCTCGCCGGTTCTGGCCTTCATCGTCCTCGGCATGCTCGTCGCCGCACAGCTCGTCATGGGTCTGATCGGATGGGCCGTGATGCGCCGGCAGGGCTACTTCGAGCGGTTCGTCTGGGGCAAGGAGGCCAGCGTGCCCAGTTATGGCCTCATCTGCCCGGGTGTTGCACTCGCCGTCCTCGGCATGTTCTTCATCCACTGGGGTCTGGTTCGCACCGATGTCGTGACGCTGTTCTCGCCGGTCCACCTGGCTCTGCTGGCGCTCGTCGTCATGCTCCAGGCGCGGACCATCCAGGTCCTGGTCAACCTCGACCGCAAGCTCTTCGGCGCCGCCGAGAAGCCGGCTGTCACGGCCCCGGCCGCGCAGCTCGAGACCGTCTGAGCCGCCGACCCCACGGCGCCCCGATCCGCCTCGGGGCGCCGTCGCGTGATTTCCCCGACCCCACCATGGCTGAGCGTCCGCGATGGGGAAGGTGGGAGCGGCAACAGCCCGTGCCGAGCCCTTGCATCTCGTCCTGGACGCGTAACAGGATGAAGGATCACTGACAGGGAGATTTGTATGAGCCTCAGCCACGTTCCTCTTCGTCTCGCCACCGGCGCGTTCATCCTCAACGCCGGCCTCGGCAAGCTCAAGGCCGACGAGCAGACCGCTCAGTTCCTGCACGGCTCGGCCGCCGCGACCTATCCGGTCTTCGCGGACATGGAGCCCAAGCAGTTCGCCAAGCTCCTCGCGGTGAGCGAGATCGCCGTCGGCGCCGCGCTGCTCATTCCCGTCGTGCCGGCCAGCGTCGCCGGTGCCGCGCTCACCGGCTTCGGTTCGAGCCTGATGGGCATGTATCTCAAGACCCCGTCGATGACCGAGGACGACGGCATCCGCCCGAGTCAGGAGGGCACGGCTCTGGCCAAGGACGTCTGGCTCGTCGGTGCCGGCCTGACTCTTCTCACCCAGGGCCTGCGCCGCCGCTGACTGTTGACCTGTCTGCCCGATGGACCAGATTCGGTCCATGTGGACCGAATCTGATCGAGCAGATCGGGCGGCTCATCACCCGAAGATCGCTCCGCTAGCCGTCGGAGCCTGGAATGTCGGCCCGGTCGTTTATGGTCGGACACGTGATCACCGGTGAGCTGAAGAGCAAGATCGACCGCGTCTGGGACTCGTTCTGGTCCGGCGGCATCAGCAACCCTCTGGAGGTCATCGAGCAGATCACCTACCTCCTCTTCATCCGCAGGCTCGATGACCTCGACACCCTCGCCGAGAAGAAGTCCCGGATCTCCGGCACGGAGGAGCCGCGCACCTTCGGTCCGGATCAACAGCACCTGCGCTGGAGTGTCTTCAAGAACACCGCACCCGCAGAGATGTATGCGACGGTCGCCGAGGAGGTCTTCCCACTTCTGCGAAGACTGGGTGGGGATGGGTCGACGTACTCGGAGCACATGAAGGGCGCCCGGTTCACCATCCCGACCCCGGCTCTGCTGAGCAGGGTCGTCGACATGCTCGACGGTCTGCCCATGGACAACCGGGACGAGAACGGCGACCTCTACGAGTACATGCTCTCGAAGATCGCCAGCGCCGGGACCAACGGCCAGTTCCGCACGCCCCGCCACATCATCGAGCTCATGGTGAAGATGACCGCACCCACTCCGGCCGACGAGATCTGCGACCCGGCCTGTGGCACAGCGGGATTCCTCGTCGCCGCGAGTGAGTATGTGCGGGAGACTCACCCCTCCGCCCTCACCGACGCGAAGCAGCGTCAGCACTTCCACAACTCGATGTTCCACGGCTACGACTTCGACAGCACCATGCTGCGGATCGGCAGCATGAACATGCTGCTGCACGGGGTGGAGGCGCCGGACATCCGCTATCGCGACTCGTTGTCCGAGGGAGTCAGCGGCGAGGCCGACAAGTACACGCTGATCCTCGCCAACCCACCGTTCGCCGGCTCGCTCGACTACGAGTCCACCTCGAAGGACCTGCTCCGGGTCGTCAAGAAGAAGAAGACCGAATTGCTCTTCCTGGCGCTTTTCCTCCGGCTGCTCAAGGCGGGTGGCCGGGCGGCTGTCATCGTCCCGGATGGGGTTCTCTTCGGGTCGACCAAGGCGCACAAGGACCTGCGCAGGATGCTTGTCGAGGACCAGAAGCTCGACGCCGTCGTGAAACTGCCGTCGGGTGTCTTCAAGCCGTATGCGGGGGTCTCGACCGCGATCTTGTTCTTCACCAAGACGAACGACGGCGGCACGGACGACGTCTGGTTCTATGACGTGAAAGCCGATGGGTTCTC
>JAAYSB010000200.1 GCA_012518475.1 Intrasporangiaceae bacterium
CGCCTGTTCAGCCTCGTGGACCGTGCGGCTCCGCCAGGCCTGGTGATCATTCCAGCTCCGATGGACCTGCGCGCAGGGGAGCGCAGCGTCCTGCAGCCCGACCTCATGGTGCTCGATGAGTCGATGCGGTTCGACGGCGAGGTGCTCGTCCCACCGGTCCTCGCCATCGAGGTGCTGTCGCCGAGCAGCCAGCGGACCGACCTCGTGCGCAAGCCTGAGATCCTGGCCCGCTTCGGGTGCAAGCACTACTGGGTCGTCGATCCGGTCCGGCCGGCGATCAGGAGCTTCCAGCTCGTCGGCGACATGGACTCGATCGTCCAGACGGTCGAGGACGATGACCTCTTCGCCGCCGCCGAGCCGTTCCCGGTGAGCTGCCGGCCGGCTGATCTGGTCAGATAGGCCCTCACCCGCTCGGCCAGTTCCGGCGCGGTGCGCGCCGAGGCGAGGAGCGCATACCCCATAATCAGGCTCACCGACCGAACTGTTGCGGGCAGGCGACCGGCCGGCGTGAACCAGCGGCAGCCGAGAGGGAAGTGGTGTCATGAGCGACCGGTCACAGCAGGCGAGGCGCGAGCACCGAGGTCATCAGAGCAAGGGTCTGAAGGAAGGCTCCGTCGGGTTCTGGGACGGGGTAGCCATCGGGGTCGACTCGACCGCGCCGGCCTACACGATCGCTGCGGTCCTCGGCTCGATCGCGATCATCGCGGGCACCAAGGCGCCGGCCGTGCTCATCGTCAGCTTCATCCCGATGCTCTTCATCGCCGGCGCCTTCTACTACATGAACCGGGCCGATCCGGACTGTGGCACGACCTTCTCCTGGGTGTCCCGCGCGATGGGGCCGTGGATGGGCTGGATGGGCGGCTGGGCGATCTTCTCCACCGGCGTCCTCGTCATCGGCGCCCAGGCCGACGTGGCTGCGAAGTATCTGTTCCACCTCGTCGGACTCGAGTCCCTGGCCGAGAACCGCGTCGCGGTCGTTCTCTTCGCCTGCCTGCTCGTCGTTGCGCTCACGTGGCTGTCGGTGCGGGGCACCGAGCTGTCGGCCCGGTTCCAGCGGATCATGGTGGCGCTGCAGGTCGGTGCGCTCGTCATCTTCATCGTCGTCGCGTTCTTCCAGATGGCCACCGGCCGGGTCGAGACCGGCGCGAACAGCTTCAGCCTCGACTGGTTCAACCCGGTCGGTCTGTCCGCGAGCGCGCTCATCAGCGGCATGCTCCTCGGCGTCTTCTGCTACTGGGGGTGGGAGTCCGCGGTCAACCTCAACGAGGAGTCCGAGGACACCATCGATGCCCCGGGCCGGGCCGGGGTCGTCTCGACGATCATCCTGCTCTTCGTCTATCTCGGCTCAGCTGTCGCGATCCTGGGCGTGCTCAGCCTCGACACGCTCACCGAGTACGACGACGACGAGGCCCTGTTCAGCGTCGTCGGTCCCCAGGTGCTCGGACCGTTCGGCTGGATTCTCATCCTGTCGATCATCATCTCCGGCCTGGCCTCGACCCAGACGACGATCATCCCCGCCTCGCGCGGCTCGCTGTCCATGGCCGTCGCCGGAGCCTTCCCTGAGAAGTTCAAGGAGGTGCACAGGTCCTACGGGACCCCGGCTTTCGGGACCTGGGTCATCGGCGCCGCCGCGATCATCTGGTACGTCGTGGGCTCGATCATCTCCCAGAACTTCCTCTTCGACTCGCTCTCCGCGCTCTCGATCGTCGTCGCCTTCTACTACGGCCTCACCGGTCTGGCGTGTGCGATCTACTGGCGCCGGGAGCTGCGCCGCTCGGCCAAGGCCTTCCTCTTCATCGGGGTGGCCCCGGTGGTCGGCGCGATCGTCCTGTTCATCCTCCTCGTGCTGGCGATGATCGAGTATGCCGACCCGGAGCTGTCCTACACCGAGACGGCGATCCTCGGCATGGGTGCGCCCCTGTTCATGGCCATCCTCATCTTCGTCACCGGTCTGGTCCTCATGGTCGTCTCCCGCCTGACGTTCGCCAAGCGCTACTTCGAGACGGCAGGCGGCGAGGAGGTCGACGACGAGGTCGCGCGCTCCGCCCTCGGTCCGGTCAGCCCCGGGCCCGGTCGGTGAACGTCCCGGCAGTGAGGGTTGCGTAGGACCGCGTGACGATCTCCTCGAGCACATCGAGGTCGACCTTCTCGAGGTCCTTGAGATAGAGGCACCCGACTCCGGTGGAGTGCTCGCCGAGACGATCGATGAGGTCGGCGTGATCGGCGGTGCCGTCGTTGAGATAGACGACGGTCGCACTCTTCCGCGGCGCGAATCCCGCTGCGGGAGCATCGCCCTCGCGTCCGCTGGCGTACTTGTAGTGATAGCTGCCGTACGCGACGATCGTCGACCACATCGTCGGCGCGACCCCGGTGGCCCGGTCGAAGAGCGCGAGCAGGGTCTCGGCGTCGCGCCTCCGCTTCGCCGGTGCCACCTTCTCGATGGCGGCGCGCACGTCGGCCGGTGCGTTGTCGAGAGGACTCATCTCCGGCACGGTCAGACCGGCCGGCAGTCGTGCCCACAGGCAGAGTCGTGGGTGTGCGGGACGCCGTCGCCGCCCAGCGCCGGGTTGTCGTTGTGGTCAGCGGGACGATGCAGCACGGCCGTGGCCGGATCAAGCCGGAAGCCCTCCCCGTCCACCGCCGCTGTGCCGTCGACGATGAGGGAATACCCATGGTGGGCCGTCGGCGGGCAGAGCAGCGTCGCGGTCGGGTTGCCGGCCAGGTTGCGGGCGCTTCCTCGGCTGGCGGTCGGGATGATCACGGCGCCGTCACGCACGGTGGCCGTCACCGTCACCGCCTTGACTGCTCCGTCGGCGCTCGTGAGGAGGTAGCCGTAGGGATACTCCGCCAGCTTCTCGGCCAGGTTCTCGCGGTCCACGACGATGCTCATGGCTCCACTCTTCCACGAGCCCGTGCGCGCCGCCCAGGGGCTCGCTTGAACCGGTGCCCAGATGGCTCGCTCGGCTCCTGAGGCTCACTCGTCGGCGAGGCCGGCGAGGATCTCCAGGGTGCGCCGACGCTCGTCGAGCCCGGGCGCGGCGTTGGTGACCATGAGCTCATCGGCGTCGGCCAGCTCGGCGAACTCCTCGAGGTAGTCCCGCACGCTCTCGGCGTCACCCGTCGCCGTGTAGGTGAGCATGTGCCGGGCCTGTTCCGCGACGGGCGAGCTCATGAGCATCTCCATCTCCGCGTCCTCGATCGCCCGTCCCGGGATGGCCCGGGCACCCAGCGACCGGACCCGGGCGCGGAGCACCTTGGTGTACAGCTCATCGGCCTCGTCCTGGGTGTCGGCGGCGATGACGTTGAGGGCGGCGATCGCATACGGCTGCTGGAGCTGCTCCGAGGGCTGGAAGCCGGAGCGGTATGCCGCCATCGCCTGCCGCAGGGCGTCCGGCGCGAAGTGGGAGGCGAAGGCATAGGGCAGCCCGAGAGCGGCAGCGAGCTGGGCGCCGTAGAGGGAGCTGCCGAGGATGTAGAGCGGCACGTGGGTGCCCTTGCCGGGGATGGCGTCGATGCCCGGGATGAGCGAGGCGTCGCTGAGATATCCCTGCAGCTCGCGGATGTCCTCGGGGAAGTGGTCCGAGGCGCGCGGGTCGCGCCGGAGGGCACGCAGGGTGCGCTGGTCGGTGCCGGGGGCGCGGCCGAGCCCGAGGTCGATCCGGTCGGGATGCAGCTCGGCGAGGGTGCCGAACTGCTCGGCGATGACGAGCGGTGAGTGGTTCGGGAGCATGATCCCGCCCGAGCCGACGCGGATCCGCTCGGTGTTCGCGGCGATGTGCGCGATGACGACGGAGGTCGCCGCGGAGGCGATCGACGACATGTTGTGGTGCTCGGCGAACCAGAGCCGCTGGAAGCAGCCCAGCCGGTCGGCGTCCTGGGCGAGGATGACGCTCTCGTGGAGCGCCTCGGCGATCGGCTGTCCGCGGCGGACGACGGCGAGGTCAAGGAGGGAGAGCGGGTGCATACCCCTTTCCTATCGGATGTCCTATCCGGAGTGCTCCTCGGGTGCGGTCCGGGCGGTGACTAGCCTGGCGGAATGAGGTCCGAGGTCCGCAGCGCACTCGTCCTGGGGGCGCTGGCCGGGCTCAACGTCCTGGTGCAGCGTTCACGACTCAACCCGGACGTCCTCGTACCGGCCGGCGCTGCTGCCCTGCTCGCCGGTGCCCGGGCCAGCGGTCTGTCATCGGTGGAGCTCGGGCTGAGCCGGCGACAGAGTGCCCGAGCCCTCCCAGGTGCTGCTGTGGCGGCCGCCGTCACGGCAGGCGCCGTGGCAGC